>NZ_WXWP01000121.1:0-11577 GCF_009904765.1 Vibrio sp. V39_P1S14PM300 | reverse complement strand
TTTGCTTGGCGACCATAGCGATTTGGACCCACCTGATTCCATGCCGAACTCAGCAGTGAAACGAATTAGCGCCGATGGTAGTGTGGGGTTTCCCCATGTGAGAGTAGGACATCGCCAGGCTTTAAATTTAGACTTAAATGTCTAACCAGTGCGGAGCGGTAGTTCAGTTGGTTAGAATACCGGCCTGTCACGCCGGGGGTCGCGGGTTCGAGTCCCGTCCGCTCCGCC
This sequence comes from Vibrio sp. V39_P1S14PM300, assembly GCF_009904765.1. Lineage (NCBI taxonomy): Bacteria > Pseudomonadati > Pseudomonadota > Gammaproteobacteria > Vibrionales > Vibrionaceae > Vibrio > Vibrio sp. V39_P1S14PM300. Next base: position 11,349 of record NZ_WXWP01000121.1, on the reverse strand, counting down.
ATTTATTCGAGAGTCGTCTCATTAAACACGAACTGTAGGGGTGTAGCTCCAATTGGCAGAGCAGCGGATTCCAAATCCGCGTGTTGGGAGTTCGAATCTCTCCACCCCTGCCATATTCAAGGCCTCAGTCGAAAGACTGAGGCCTTTTTGCTTTTAAAACTATTCATCTTCACTGTTCAAATACGTCAAGCGTATCTCCGTCCTTTTTTCTAACCCCGCTTATCCCAAAATAAGTTGATACTGACGGCCGTGAGTTTACGCATATATCTTGCTATTATTTCTTATCAACCCAATGACTTAGGATTTTTCCATGCCCCATTTACGTTTTCGTGCTGTAGAGCCTCAAACCGTTCAAACGCTATCTAATACTTTGCTTGATGAGCTGCAGCCTCTGATGGCATGCCCACGAGAAGATTTTACATTTGAGTATATCTACTCCACTTTTTATTATGAAAGCGAAGTGACAGCGGCGTATCCGTTCGTTGAGGTGCTGTGGTTTGATCGTGGTCAGGAGGTTCAGGATCAAGTCGCTCAAATCATCACTCAACAGGTGCGCGCTATTATGGGTGAAGATGTTGATGTTGCCGTTATTTTCTCAGCACTGAAACCCAATGAATACTATGATAATGCACAGCACTATTGATTAACGCTAGGAGGGAAAATGCGCAAGCTTTGTTTAGTAGGATTACTCATTTGGCCATTTTCTCTTTATGCCACGCCTTGGGAGCAACTTAAATCGCCTTCTTCACAGCCGAGTCAATCGATCGGAAGTTATGCGAACGGCTGTATTGCGGGGGCAGAACCTCTTCCGTTACAAGGAGAAGGTTACCAGGTGCTGCGCAGTCAACGCGCACGTTACTATGCGCATCCTCAAACGATTGAATATATTGAATCGCTTGCTGCTAAGGTGAATGCCAGCCTGAACACAAATCTGTTGGTGGGGGATCTTTCCCTACCACAAGGTGGCCGTTTTTCCAGCGGCCATTCCAGCCATCAAACCGGGCTTGATATCGACATTTGGTTGCGTTTAAGCAGTGTCAAACTCAATGACTCAGAGTTGGCAAAGCCAGAGCCAGTGAGTGTTGTGAATCTTCAACAGTATCGACTGACACGGGAGAACTGGCAGCAAAAGCATTTCCAACTGATAAAAATGGCGGCGAGTTACGATCAGGTAGCTCGGATATTTGTGCACCCCGTTATCAAGCAACAGCTGTGCGACAGTGAGCCTTCAGAGGAGCGTGCCTGGCTGCGCAAGGTCAGGCCGTGGTGGGGGCATCATTACCATATGCACGTACGCTTAAACTGCCCTGAAGGTGATCGCAGTTGTACACCTCAGGCGCCGCCGCCTCGGGGGGATGGGTGTGGAGCTGAGCTGGCCAGTTGGAAACCACAACCCAAGCCAAAAATACAGCAACCCGTCGCCACTAAAACGCCAACGAAAAAGCCGTCAGTCAAGCGCATGCCGTCTCAATGTATGGCGATGTTAGAGCAATCAACCAGTTGAGTATGTATTGTGAGTCTTAGTTTTGGGAATGCAATTGCATAACTAAAACTGGAGAAGCGTCACACTTTTGTCTACAGTGAATTTATCGAGTATGACTTACCTAAGGTACACGCTGTAGGTCAGCAGAACGATCAGGCTGATCCGTTTCGCGACTCTGCGATTCGGGCGGTGATTACCTGAGTATCAATCGGTTGGCATCTGAAGGATAAGGTATGAATTAAATCTGTGGGTCGGAGGCTTGCGACTCGTTAAACAGACTTCAAGGAAAGGATGAAGACGATGATTTGTGCACGAGAGTTTGCCGATTGGCTGAGAACGCGCTTTGAACAGGAGAGTGGTGGGATCACCATGACACGCGAGGACGTGAATCAGCTTACCGGACGCCAGAGTTTCAGCATGGGGTTTGTCAACGACGTTCACTATGAGTTGATGCAGCATGGCATGGCATTCGTTACCGATATGGGCAGAGAGACGTTTTATTTAATCCCAATTTCAGATGCATTGCCCTGGCGAGAGCGGTTGGAATATCAGTACGAAAAAGAGCTGTTCTGCAACATTTATCCGATGGAAAAATCCGGTTAATCAAAGGCCACCTATTACGGTGGCCTCATTTTTCTAGGCGAGTCCCTGAATGATCACAAATTTCTCTAACAGCTGTTCTTCTGTTTCAATGTGATTCGGATCAGTGATGATGCATTTTGTAATTGGGCATACGGACTGACAGGTCGGCTTCTCATAATGCCCTTTACATTCGGTACACAGAGCCGGGTCAATCTCGAAAATGGATTCGCCCATCGAAATGGCACCATTGGGACACTCTGGGTCGCACATGTCACAGTTAATGCATTTATCCGTGATCAGCAGAGCCATCGTTAGTTACCTGTTGGATTGCGAGTATCTTGGCCAGAATTGAGGTTACGCATCAGCAGACCATAGTTCAGGTCCATGTCTTCTGGAACCGGAATGTAGACAAAGTGGCCGTTGCCTTTCGCATCGTCAATGGCTTGTCCTTTGCGGTTTTCCATCGCTTCAAGGGTAAAGACGACATTGCCTTTTGGGGTCATCAACTCCAGGCTGTCGCCAATCAAAAACTTGTTTTTGACTTCCACTTCCACCATGTCACCGCGACGCTTGCCTGTGAACTCTCCGACAAACTGCTGAGCATCTGAAACGGAATAGCCGTAATCGTAGTTCTGATAGGCATCATGGGTATGACGGCGTAGGAAGCCTTCGGTATAACCACGGTGTGCCAGACTTTCCAGTGTACTCATCAGGCTCTCGTCAAACGGTTTACCGGCAACGGCATCATCGATTGCTTTGCGGTACACCTGCGCGGTGCGCGCACAGTAGTAGAACGATTTGGTCCGCCCCTCAATCTTAAGAGAGTGGACCCCCATTTTGGTCAGGCGTTCAACGTGCTGAATTGCGCGCAGATCTTTAGAGTTCATGATATAAGTTCCGTGCTCATCCTCAAACGCCGCCATTTTTTCTTCCGGACGGTGGCTTTCAGACAGCAGCACTACATCGTCTATCGGCTTACCACGGCCAATGGTGGTTTCCGGACGTTCATCCTGCACTTCAATGGATTGAGCTGCATTGGGATCGAATTCTTCGACGATCTGGCCAGAGTCGTCTTCTTTGCCTTTTTCGACCTTATACTCCCAGCGGCATGCGTTGGTGCAAGTGCCCTGGTTTGGGTCGCGTTTATTGATGTAGCCAGACAACAGGCAACGGCCGGAATAGGCCATACACAGAGCGCCGTGCACGAACACTTCTAATTCGGTCTCAGGACAGTGTTCTCGGATCTCTTCGATTTCTTCCAGAGACAATTCGCGAGACACAATCACACGTTCAACGCCATTGGCGGCCCAGAACTTGACGGTTGCCCAGTTGACTGCGTTGGCTTGCACTGAGAGATGAATTGCCATCTCTGGGAAGGCTTCACGAACCATCATGATTAAGCCTGGATCAGACATGATCAGAGCGTCCGGGCCCATCTCAACAACGGGTTTCAGGTCACGAATAAAGGTTTTCAATTTCGAGTTGTGTGGCTGAATATTGCAGACCACATAGAATTTCTTACCTTGCTCGTGGGCTTCATCGATGCCGATTTTGAGGTTTTCGTGATTGAACTCGTTGTTGCGTACGCGCAGGCTATAACGAGGTTGACCGGCGTACACGGCATCTGCGCCATAAGCAAATGCATAGCGCATATTTTTCAGGCTGCCTGCTGGTGACAGCAGTTCAGGAACGAATGGTGTTTCAGTTGTCATTGCTTCTTTCTCTTAATCTGATCTCAGGTCAGGCTGATTCCACCTTATGGAATCAGGGGGCGCAAATTTTACGTGAAAACGTGATCCTTGACTAGGAAAATATCACTAGTAAAAGTCCGGGTATAAAAAAGGCCCCCGAGTCGGGAGCCTGATATGTCAGCATTGCTATTACGCATTCGGATGAGGTAAGCCACCCAGTGCGTCATAGAGGTTAGGCAGAAACGCACTCATTTCACCGCACATCAGTGAAAAATCGGCATCAAAACGTGCTCCTGCGTCTTCGCGTGGAATATCTTCATTCTGATCTTTCAGTTCATCGGAAAATTTCAGGCGCTTGATGCTGCCGTCATCGGCCAGAATAAACTCGAGACGTTCTTGCCAGCTCAGAGCCAGTTTAGTCACCAGTTTATTAGCGTCGATGTGGCTTTGGATCTCATCGGCTGTCAGTTCTTGTTTTTTACAGCGGATCACGCCGCCATCTTCCATGGCAGATTTCAGCTCCGCTTCGTCAAGCATGCTGAATCCTTGTGGTGTATCACCATTTTTCACCCATTCGGTCAGGGTGTTTTCCACAGGAGCGTCTGGAATCGCCGGGACGACGGGCAAGCTACCCATGGTTTTACGCAACAGCGCCAGAACATCTTCGGCTTTTTTATAGCTGCTGGCATCAACCAGAATAAAGCCCTCTTGAGGCATGATCAGAACAAAGGTCAGTTGGCTGCGGCTAAATGCGCGCGGCAGAAGATCAATGATGATGTCTTCTTTCAGGTTGTCTTTTTCTTTCTTTTTCAGCGGACGACCTTCCTCGACTTCCATCGCGTCCACTTTGGCGTTAAGTGATTCTTTGATCACCGAAGCCGGCAGCATTTTTTCTTCTTTTTTGGCACAGATCAGGATGCGGTTGTCCGACACGTGAGTCATCATATCGCCGTGTTTGCCCATTGCGGTTACCCAGCCGAATTTCTGTTTATCTTGACTACCACATGGTGTGAAACGGAACTCAGCCAGCTGTGTTTCCAGTTGGTCAGCATTGAATTCGATATCGCGATTAAAGCGATACACTAAACAGTTTTTAAACCACATACTTTTTCTCTTACCTGAAAGTGACTGCCAATTTTAGGCAATTTTGCGCCGCTTGTCTTAAGTTATCACAATGAATTTGATACGAAACTTATATGAAAATTTGTTTGCAAAGGTCACAAAAGTGTCATAATTGATCTTGATAATGCATAGCGTCGATTAAACACAAAGGTTACTCAATTATGTCTAGAAGGATTCTGGTTGTTGAAGACGAAGCGCCGATTCGTGAGATGCTGTGCTTCGTACTTGAACAAAAAGGTTACCAAGCAGTGGAAGCCGAGGACTACGACACTGCGGTAAACAAATTGGCTGAACCCTTCCCTGATTTAGTGCTGCTTGACTGGATGTTGCCTGGCGGCAGCGGCATCAACTTTATCAAACACATGAAGCGCGAAGAGCTGACCCGCAACATACCGGTGGTGATGCTGACGGCACGTGGTGAAGAAGAAGACAAAGTCCGGGGCCTGGAAGTGGGCGCGGATGATTACATTACCAAACCTTTCTCACCCAAAGAGCTGGTCGCACGCCTCAAAGCGGTTATTCGCCGCGTGACCCCCACGGCATTGGAAGACGTAATTGATGTTCAGGGACTGAAGTTGGATCCGGTATCACACCGCGTCACCGCGAATGACACCCCGCTCGATATGGGCCCGACAGAGTTTAAGATGCTGCATTTCTTTATGACTCACCAGGAACGTGTTTACAGCCGTGAGCAACTGTTGAATAACGTGTGGGGGACCAATGTGTATGTAGAAGATCGCACGGTCGATGTGCATATCCGTCGTCTGCGCAAAGCGCTGGAAGTGGCTGGTCACGACAAACTGATCCAGACCGTCCGTGGCGCCGGCTACCGTTTCTCTACGAAAGCATAAGGTTGTGGCTAAGGAATTGAATGGTTGAACGATTAACCTGGAAAAAGCTGGCATGGGAGCTGGCTTTTTTTTACTCCCCCTGGCTCATCGTCGGGTGGATTTTTGGCTATATGCCGTGGCTGCTGTTGGCAGCTACGGCTTTGCAGCTTGTATGGCATCTGCACAATCAGATGCGTCTCTCGGCGTGGCTGTGGGACGAAAAGCGGCTGACGCCTCCGTCGGGATCGGGAAACTGGGAATACCTGTTTAACGGTATTTACCGACTGCAGCAGCGTCAGCGTCGCAAGCGAAAAGAACTGACCAATTTGATTCGCCGCTTTCGTAACGGAGCGGAATCGCTGCCGGACGCGGTGGTGGTGTTTCGCGACGAAGGTAATATTGTCTGGTGCAACCGCCTGGCTCAGCATCTGTTGGGCTTTCGTTGGCCGGATGATGCCGGACAACCGATTTCGAATCTCATCCGTACCCCAGATTTTATCAAATACCTCGGAAAGAAAGATTTCGCAGAGCCATTGGAGATGCGCTCCCCCCTTAACGTGGAACGTATGTTAGAACTGCGTATCGTACCGTATACCGAAGGCGAACACTTGATGGTCGTGCGTGATGTCACCCAATTGAAACAGTTGGAAGGCATGCGCCGCAACTTCTTTGCCAACGTCTCTCATGAATTGCGTACACCGATGACGGTACTGCAAGGCTATCTTGAAATGACCGAAGATCCGGACATGGTTGTTGGCCCGATGTGGAGTAAAGCACACGGTGTCATGACCGAACAGCTCAACCGGATGAACAGTTTGGTCAATCAGTTACTGACCCTGTCAAAAATCGAGGCGGCGCCAATGCACGAGTTAGACGAAGTGGTCAATGTGCCGGAGATGCTCCAGGTATTGGAAAAAGAAGCGCTTAGTTTAAGCGGTGATCACGCGCACCGGCTGCATTTTGATGTCGACAGCAGCTTGCGGGTACTTGGCGATGACGATCAGCTTCGCAGTGCCATTTCCAATCTGGTGTACAATGCGGTTAAATACACCCCAGCGGGCGCCGAGATCAACGTACGCTGGTTCCAGACTGCTCAGGGGGCTTGTCTGGAGGTGGAAGACAGTGGCGAAGGCATAGAGCCGCAGCACATTCATCGCCTGACCGAGCGCTTCTATCGGGTCGACAAAGCGCGCTCGCGGGATACCGGAGGCAGCGGCCTGGGCCTGGCGATCGTTAAGCACGCACTCAGTCATCACGATTCACATCTGGATATTCACAGTGAGGTCGGTGTTGGCAGTAAATTCTCGTTTATCCTGCCTAGCCGGTTGATAGTGAAATGATGTACACACGCTTTATGACAGGCGCCGCCGTGGTGTTGACGCTCTTGAGCGCGCCAATTAAGGCCCAGCAGCCGGTGACGTTAACGCCTTATATCAAAACGCCGGGTATCTCGGGCAGCCTGTCATCGGTTGGCTCGGATACATTGGCAGGGATGATGACGCTTTGGGTTGAAGAGTTCAAGCGTCTTTATCCCAATGTGAATGGTCAGGTACAGGCATCTGGGTCCTCCACAGCTCCTCCGGCATTGACCGAAGGCACCGCTCAGTTTGGTCCCATGAGCCGGCCGATGCGTAACCGAGAAATCGAGTCGTTTGAACGCGCACGTGGCTATCGTCCAACCGCACTGCGGGTGGCGATTGATGCCATCGGAGTGTTTGTCCAACGCGATAATCCAGTGCAAGGATTGAACTTTCGTCAGTTAGACGCGATTTTCTCTTCTACATTACGCTGCGGTGAAACCCGTCCAATTACGACTTGGTCTCAACTCGGGCTGGAATATGAATGGGCCAAACGTGGGATTCAAATGTTTGGACGCAATTCGGTTTCCGGCACGTACGGCTATTTCAAGCAAAATGCCCTGTGTGGGGGGGATTTTAAGAACAACGTCAATGAGCAGCCAGGCTCGGCCTCTGTGGTTCAGTCGGTGGCGTCATCCATCAATGCGATTGGCTATTCTGGTGTCGGGTACCGGGTCTCGGGCGTGAAACTGCTGTCAATCAGCCGGGATGGCACGGACTATGTGGCACCAACGCAGCAGAATATTCTCAGTGGCGACTATCCGCTGTCTCGTTACCTGTATGTGTACATCAACAAAGATCCGCACAAGCCCTTGTCCCCTCTGCAACGCGAGTTTGTTCGTTTTATCTATTCTCAACAAGGACAGGCGATTGTGGTGAAAGACGGGTATATGCCCATTTCGCCGGAAGTGGCGCAGCAGGAGCTGAAGAAGTTAGGCATCGAATAAAAAATGCTGGCAAGGCCAGCATTTTTTTAAAAGCGCAGCTCCCAGCCCGCCGATCGCCAGTACTCTTGCTCAGACTGTAAATCGGCATCCAGCAGCTTATTGTTTTCCAGCCAGTGCTCGTCTGGGCAGGTGAGAGTCCAGCTGTCATCGTCGACGCTCAGCCTCAGTTCAGGGAGTGGATCGTCGCTGCGCTGACCATTCAGCAGGATCGCCAGGCGCAAAATCCGGATCAGGCTGATGATGTGTTTTTTCTTAAACAGGGTAAAATCTTCGAGATCATTGAGTTTAAGCGCTTTACGATGAAAGCGTGCCAGCATGGCCATCACCAGTTGCTGTTCATGGTTGAACCCCGGCATGTTGGTATGGCGCAGGATGTAAGCCGAATGACGGTGTACTCCCTGTAGGCTGATACTCAGCCCGACCTCATGCAATAAGGCACTCCATTCGAGTAAATCAAACAGCTCTGACTGCTTGCCCATGCCTAGTGCATCAGCCACTTGATCGAGAAATTCACGTGCCTGACCTTTGACTTTAGCGGCGTGCTCTAAATCGACGTTGTGTTTTTGTGCCAGCGCTTCGGTGGTGCGCATCCGGATATCGAGGCGCTTAAAACGATCTTCCATTTCATACAGCAAGCCTTCACGCAAAGCGCCTTCAGAAAAGTGCATCTCTTCAATCCGCAGGGCCAGAAAAATAGCGTGTAAAATCGCCACACCTGCAGCAAACACTGGTTTACGTTCGTCGGTTAAACCTGACAGGGTGATGTCGTCGATGGTGTGCCACTCACACAGCTTTTCTATCAGCTTTTCCAGTCGTTTGGCGTTGATAAAGCCATCATCGTAACCAAGGCCGATCAGCACTTCTCGGATCGCTTTGATCGTGCCCGATGACCCAAGTGCAATGTCCCAGCCTTTTTTACGATAGCGTGAGGCGATCGACTCGAGTTTTTGCTCCGCCGCGAGAGTGGCCTTGGCAAAGTTCTTTTTCGACAGTTTGCCGTTGGCAAAGTAGCGATCTGTGTAGCTAACACACCCCATCTGTTTACTGTTGACCAGATCGGCCGCAAAGCCTTTGCCAATCACCAGCTCGGTGCTGCCTCCTCCAATATCAATCACCAATTTTGAATCGGACTCGGGCTGAGTATGGGCGACGCCTTGATAGATCAGACGCGCCTCTTCTTCACCCGGAATGATTTCGATGGGGAAGGGCAGAACCTCAAGCGCCCGCTGGAGAAAGATGTGAGCGTTGTTAGCTTGACGCAGAGTGTGCGTGGCTGCAATACGAACATTTTCCGGGCTGAACCCCTGCAATCGCTCGGCGAACATAGCCAGACACTCCAGACCGCGTTCGATCGCGGCGTGGTCGAGGTTTTTCTGCCCATCCAGGCCTGACGCCATACGGACTCGCTGTTTGTGGCGGCTAATCAGTTGCAGATCCTGGCCGACGACCTTGGCTACCACCATGTGGAAGCTATTGGAGCCGAGGTCTATCGCTGCGATATCTCGGGTATCAGTGGGGTGATTCATTCGTGTTTAACTGCTCTCTACGTTTTTTAGTCTGCTTTTCTACATTTTTAAGATAGTCATAGATGGCAATTTGCGAACGGACTTTTTTGCGATTTCCACGCGGTACGTACGTATTGCTCATCTCTTTGTCTATCCAACGCGCTTTTACAGTATCAGTAAAATGAATGTCAATGATATCAATAATGCGTTGTTTCAGGCGTGGGTCACGAATAGGCGCTGCGACCTCAATGCGATGATCGATGTTGCGGGTCATCCAGTCTGCTGAGGAAATGTACACCAGCGGGTCACCGTCATTGTGGGTGATGATCACTCTGGGGTGTTCGAGGAAGCGATCGACAATGCTGATGATTTTAATGTTATCACTGACCCCCTCCACACCAGGGACCAGAGAGCACATACCGCGGATGATCATGTTGATCTCCACGCCGGATGCACTGGCGCCATAGAGCTTGTTCACCAGTCCTTTATCGACCAAATTATTCACTTTGAGGGTAATGGCGGCCTTTTTGCCAGCGCGAGCGTTAGCGGTTTCGGCGTCGATCAGTCGGTAGAGCTGCTTACGGGCATTGCGCGGCGACACTAACAGGTGGTTGAAGCGCACTGGCCGGTAAGGGTTTTCAATGTAACCAAACACATTGCGTACTTCATTGGTTAATTCAGGATCGGCGGTCAGCAGGGAGAAGTCGGTGTAAAGCCGCGCGGTTTTTTCATGGAAGTTACCCGTGCCGATATGAGCATAACTCACCAACTCTTCGTCTTCGCGACGGGTGATCAGCAGCAGTTTGGAGTGAATTTTTAACCCTGGTGCACCAAACACGACATGGACGCCGGCTTCGGTCAGGACGCGTGACCATTCAATATTGGCTTCTTCGTCGAACCGGGCCTGAAGCTCCACCACCACCGTCACGCTTTTGCCGTTGTGTACCGCGTCGATGAGTGAATTCATTAAACGGGAATCTTTGGCCACTCGATAGATGTTGATTTTGATGCTCAATACTTTGGGATCGAACGACGCCTGGCGGACCAGTTCGGTGATGTGCTCAAAGGTGTGATAAGGGTAATAGAGCAAAATGTCCTGCGCGCGGATGGCGTCGAATTTATTGGCGTAGCCGTCAAAATCGGCACATTTCATTGGCGGCAGTGGCCGGTTTTCCAGATAATCACGACCAACATTCGGAAAGCCGATAAAATCCTTAAAATTATGGTAGCGCCCCCCCGGGATCAGACTGTCGTAGTTGGAAATTTGCAGCTTGTTGCAAAGCAGGCTCAACATGGCTTCGGGCATGTCCGTCTCGTAGACAAAGCGCACCGGCATGGCACTCAGGCGTTGCGCCAGGCCTTCGGACATCTGCTCCAGCAGGCTGTGTTCCACCTCATTACTCAGATCGTATTCCGCATCCCGGGTCATCTTCATGGCGTAACCGTTGAGCTCGTCGTATTCAAAAAAGCCCTGAAAGATGTCATCGAAACAATAACGGATAATATTATCCAGCAGAATGATGGTCTTGCGCCGTTTACCTTTTTGCTCTGGTACCATGACAAAGCGTGGCAAGTGATCGGTTGGAATTTCCAGCAGTGCGTATTGTCTGTTTTCTCCCTTCCGCAACTCGACGGCAATATAGGCATATTCGTCTTTGAGAAACTCAAGCACATCAATTTCGTCACTGATCAGCAGCGGAGTGAGGTGAGGCAAGACTTCATTACGGAAGTATTTTCGGATCCACTTTTGTTGGGTTTCGTTGAGTTGTGTTTCATTTACCAGGAAGATCCGCCGGCGGGCCATTTCCATGATCAGCTCACCGTATAACTC
>NZ_WXWP01000171.1:0-11692 GCF_009904765.1 Vibrio sp. V39_P1S14PM300 | reverse complement strand
TTAGAAGTGTAGTGTTTTTGTTAACATTCAATTTCGGTTGGCGCACGAGCGAAACCAGGAGCGGAAATCATGGAATCATTTTTACAGGAAGTTAAAAATTTTAGACAAACCTGGCCAGACATTGAGTTTGTGGATCTGATATTCACTGACATTAATGCCACACCACGTGGCAAACGCATTCCGGTAGAGGCTCTGGAAAAACTGGCGAAAGGCGTCGCACTTCCTGTGTCGACAATTACGCTGGATACCAAAGGCAATGTTGTCGAATCTGCCGGACTGGGTGAAGATCTGGGCGAGCCGGATAATTTATGTATGCCTATTGCGGGTTCACTGTTACCCACCGCCAAACCCCACACTGGCCAACTGTTGTTGACCATGATGGATGACTCAGGCGAGCAACCCAACCCGCTGTTTATCCGTAACATCGTCGAGAAGATGCTCAGTCAGTTACAGCAGCGCGATATGTACCCTTGTGTGGCGCTTGAGCTGGAGTTTTATCTGATAGATAAACAGCGCGGCGAGCACGGGCAGCTGCAAACTGCCATCAATCCAACTAAGCACACGCGAGAAAAAGACACCGAAGTGTATGACATTGATGGCCTGGACGACTATGCCGACTTTTTGCGGGATTTGAACGCCGCTGCCGATGCACAAGGGCTGAACACCGCTGGCGCACTTTCAGAATCGGCACCGGGTCAATTCGAAATCAACTTTAACCACTCTGGTGACGTGCTGCGCGCCTGTGATGAAATCATTCTCGCGAAGCGCCTGATCCGCCAGATGGCACACAAGCACGGGTTTGACGCCACCTTTATGGCCAAACCCTTTAATGAAGAAGCTGGCAATGGAATGCACATTCATCTCAGCCTGACCGATTCCGCCGGCAACAATCATTTCAGCGCGTCAGATGGCACCGCCAATCCGCTGTTCTACCAAACTCTCGCCGCCATGCTGGCCCAGTCTGCCGGCGCAATGGCGCTCATCTGCCCCAACGTCAATTCATACCGACGCTTTGTACCCGGAGCCTACGTGCCAACTCGCGCCGACTGGGGCGAGAACCACCGCGGTGTGGCATTACGGGTGCCCGTCAGCGACGCCAAAAACCGCCGGATTGAACACCGAATTGCGGGGGCAGACGTCAACCCTTACATTCTGGCAGCCGTGGTACTGTCTGCCGTGCTGGCAAGCGACAAATATACACCGGAGCAGTGCCCTCCACCGCTCAGCGATGACGCTCCAGAGCTACCGGTAAGGATGTCCGATGCTCTGGATCAACTGGCACAGAGTGAACTGACTCAGTATTTGTCCTCCGCGTTTATTGATCTCTATCTTGCATGCAAAAACAGCGAACTGGCCGACTTTGAACGGGTGATCACCCCTTTGGAAATCGACTGGATGTTGCACTCGGCTTAACGAAAGGAACTCAGCTTTATGACTACGCAAACCAAGGCGCTGGATACGCCGCTTAAGTTTAACACCTCGCATCTACTCGTCAGCCTGTTGGTGGTTGCAACCTTTGTACTGTTCACGACCCTCGGCCTGAACCACACTGATGGCGAAGCCTACGGCTGGATTAGCCTGCTACCAACAGCCCTGGTGCTGGTCTTTGCACTCACCACTCACCGTACTGTCGAAGCTTTGTTCAGTGGCACCATAGCTGGCGTGCTGCTGCTGAACCCAGCCGAAGCCGTTGAGCAAATCGTGACCATTTCGATGGACGTCATGATGAATGAAACCATTGCCTGGATCATTCTGGTGTGTGGCTTAATGGGCGGCCTGATTGCCATTTTGGAAAAAGGCGGCAGCATTCTGAGTTTTTCCGACCTTCTGGTCACTAAAGTGAAAAGCCGTAAACAATCCATGGTAATGACGTTCGTTCTGGGTATCGTGATTTTTATCGATGACTACCTCAACGCGATCGCCATCTCCTCCTCGATGAAGAAAGTCACTGATGGCTATAAAATTTCGCGTGAGAAGCTGGCGTATCTGGTGGACTCCACCGCCGCTCCAATCTGTATCATCGTACCAATTTCGACCTGGGCGATTTTCTTCAGCTCCCTGCTGGAAGCCAACGACGTCGCGGAACCAGGTAAAGGCATCACCGCTTACATCGAGGCGATCCCGTATATGGCCTACGGCTGGATCACGCTGGTGATTGTCCTGTTGGTCGCCTTGGAAAAGATTCCAGATCTGGGGGCGATGAAGCGTGCAGAACAACGCGCCCGTGGAGGGCAGGTTCGCCCGGATGGCGCCACCGACATTGACTTTGGTTCTGAAGTCAAAGCACACTCGAATCCGACCATGGGACTGGTGAACTTCTTGTTACCAATGGTGGTTCTGGTGGGCGCGAGCTGGTACTTCGGTATTGACCTGCTGGCAGGCGTTTTCACCGCAATCATCTTTACTATCTGCTTCTACGGCCTGCAGAAACTGGTGTCGATGAACGACATGTTTGAAGCCATTTACGACGGTATTAAAGTGATGTTGCTGCCGTTGGCGACCGTGATTGGCGGCTTTATGCTAAAAAGTGTCAATGATTCTCTCGGGGTGACCCAGTTTGTGATCGAAACCGTCAGCCCACATTTGTCAGCGCAATACTTCCCGGCCATCATCTTCCTGATCACCGGTGGACTGGTGTTCTCTACCGCCTCTTCCTGGGGCGTGTTTGCGGTCGCCATGCCAATCGTGTTACCTCTGGGCGAACAACTTGGCGTGCCACTGCATCTTACCGTTGCTGCGCTGTTGTCAGCGTCGGCGGCTGGCAGTCATTCATGCTTCTTCAGTGACTCCACTGTCCTGTCGGCTCAAGGTTCCGGCTGTACGTCCATGCAACACGCGATCACGCAGTTCCCATACGCGCTGATCGGTATCGTCGCGACCGCCATCTTCTTCCTGGTTGTCGCCTGAGTTTTCCAACCCTCAACCCTTTCACTCTGTGGTTTTGGCGGCTTTCCCAGCCGCCTTTTTTATTGCGCGATGACCCACCTCTCGGAAATGCAGGTGTTAACCCTCCCCCGCAAATCACTCAAGTGCTCGCTAGGCCTGCGTATTGACCTCAAAACGAAGTCCGAGCATGGTGCATCCATCTTCCTGATAACGGTTAGTGATGACATGAAACCCCAACCGGCCGTAGTAGTCTTTCAGGTGTGCTTGCGCGGAAATAAAAATTGATTTTTCTGGGTAGAGTTCACGGGTGGTTTCAAAACTCACATCCATCAACACATTCCCCAGTTTTTGGCCGCGATATTGTTTGTCTACCACCACCCTGCCAATCGAAACATCGTTGTCCTCGGACTTTATTTGATCCATCACTTCGGCGGGGTATCCCAAGCGCTCAGGCATAATGCGACTGTAAGCGACCAGTTTTTCAGAATCATACCCCATCACATGTAAGGTTTCAGGATGGGTGTCTTTGCCGTCTAAGTCATTGTATGGAGTATTGAATTCAACGATGAAAATTTCACATCTCAGCCTCAACAGCGTGTAAAGCTCATCAGCGGTCAAATCTTGAAATTTTTTGACTTTCCAATGGATCATTAATTTCTCCTTATATGGGGAAACTAAATTTACGTATCGATGAGTTCAGAATCATTAACCTTTGTTAATAAACAGAAGAGATGATCAAAAAGCAGGCATTGGGGTACATTTAACCAAACGACAACAGCACGCCGTAATGGCGACCAAGCCGCATGAAAGCGTTTTTTGGCTGTTATAGACCGGGTTTTCAGCATCTTCAGTCAGCTGAAAACCCTGCCTGTCTAGTTGCGACCGGGATGATTGATGATGTGATCTTCCCAATCCACCACATCGATTTCATACACGACTTTATTGCGCACGCTTTCTCCGGCGGCATGCATCGCGGATTTTGAACCGGTAATAAGCGGATGCCAGGCAGGAAGCGGCTGTTGCTCCGATAATAGACGATACGCACAGGTATCCGGCAACCAGTGAAACTCATGAATCTTCTCACGCGTCAGTTTCAGGCACTCTTCGCCTGAACTGAAACGGTTCGGATAATCTTTGCAAGAGCACGTTTTGTCATTCAACCAACTGCACGCCACGTTGGTGTAGTACACTTCGTCCGAGTCTTCATCCATCAATTTGTGCAGGCAGCATTTACCACAACCATCACAAAGGGATTCCCATTCCTCTTCGGTCATTTGTTCCAGGGATTTGCTTTGCCAGAATGGACTGTTCATAGGACGACTTCTTAATCTTTAAACGGGGGGCGATTTATACCGCTCTCAGTACAAAAGTGCAAGCATGAACAAAAAATCGCCACTCGTTCTCTGCGTCTCACAAAACTGACTCATTACCTTTGTCTTGTAGTCTATTCTTATAAAGTCTTAATAAGCTGCATAAAAGGAGTGCACATGGGCATTATTTCTTGGATCATTCTTGGTCTGATCGCAGGCGCACTGGCAAAGTGGCTGATGCCAGGTAAAGATGGTGGCGGCTGGATTGCCACTATGCTACTGGGTATCGGTGGTGCGTTTGTCGGTGGGTTTGTCGGTCAAATGCTTGGCTTTGGTAAAGCCGATGGTGTCAACATTGGCAGTATTGTGACCGCCACATTGGGTGCATTTATTTTGCTGTTTGTCTACAACCGCTTCATCAAATAGCCCTTTGATTCAGTCACCTGGCGCACAAAGCTTTTGCTTGCGCGCCAGTGTGCTCCCTTTCCCGACCCGGGCAAGACTTCCATTTCAAGCAAAAATCCTGATAATAGCGCCCTTACTTGACGTTTAAGGGGATTATTATGGATTGTCGTTTGGGCTGTGGCGCCTGTTGTATCGCTCCAAGCATCTCGTCCCCGATCCCCGGCATGCCAGATGGCAAGCCTGCGGGTGTGCGCTGCGTGCAGCTGAACGAACAGAATCTGTGTAAGCTGTTTGGTCAGCCTGAGCGGCCAAAAGTCTGTCATGAATTCAAACCATGCCCAGTGGTGTGCGGTACGACCAATCAAGAAGCGCTAAACAACATCACCGAACTGGAACAGCTGACCTGAATTGCGTCGGCTCAAGCTATTCCATACATGCGATCCTGTCTCATTCACTGACTCGTGTTCCAACAATAAGACTTTCGCGACTTAAGCGGCTTGCGCCGACGTTCGTAGCGGTTCCCTCACACTGCGCTGACATTTCTCCACTATGTTCTCCAGGTTCTTTCACTACACACGATTAGGAATACTGATGAACAAATATTTAGCCGAAATGTTCGGTACCTTCTGGCTGGTACTTGGTGGCTGCGGCAGCGCTGTTCTGGCTGCGGGGTTTCCGGATGTCGGTATTGGCTTTTTGGGCGTTGCTCTCGCGTTTGGCCTGACCGTTCTCACCATGGCATACGCGATTGGCCATATTTCAGGCTGCCATCTTAATCCGGCAGTCACCATTGGCTTGTGGGCTGGCGGCCGTTTTGCAGCCAAAGAAATAGCTCCTTACATTATCGCACAGGTAGTCGGTGGTCTTATCGCCGGCGGTGTGCTGTTCCTTATCGCTTCGGGCCAGCCTGGCTTTGATGTTGTCTCTTCAGGTTTTGCGACTAACGGTTACGGTGAACACTCTCCGGGTGGTTACTCCATGGTTGCCGCACTGATTACCGAAGTCGTCATGACCATGATGTTCCTGTTGGTGATTCTGGGTGCGACAGACCAGCGTGCGCCTCAGGGCTTCGCCCCCATCGCGATTGGTTTGTGTCTGACACTGATCCACCTTATCAGCATTCCGGTCACCAACACCTCCGTTAACCCTGCACGAAGCACCGGTGTTGCGTTATACGTTGGCGATTGGGCGACATCGCAATTGTGGCTGTTCTGGGTTGCTCCAATTATCGGTGCAGTTCTGGGGGCGATTGCGTACAAGGCGATTGCAGGTCAAACGCAAAAATAACGTTACAACCCGCACAAAAAAGCCGCTGATGAATCAGCGGCTTTTTTATATATCACTGGTAGTGCTTACAGCTTTTGACGCCCAAGCAAAGAGTGTGACAACGTAGTGCCGTCCACCAGCTCCAGCTCTCCACCAACTGGTACACCGTGCGCGATTCTGCTGGCCGCCACTTCATGCTCATGACACAATTCAGCGATGTAATGTGCCGTGGCTTCGCCTTCTACCGTCGGGTTGGTTGCCAGGATCACTTCTGTGACGTCTCCGCGACGCAGACGATAATCCAGAACATCCAGACCAATATCGCTTGGTCCAATCCCATCCAAAGGAGACAGATGCCCCATCAGCACGAAGTAGCGTCCAGAATACTGACCAGTGGCTTCCACCGCCGCAATATCTGCCGGGCTCTCAACCACACAGATCTGGCCATTCTCCTGACGCTTGGGATTGGTACAGATATGGCAGACTTCTTCTTCGGTAAACGTGCGGCATTCAGAGCAGTGACCGATTTCGGTCATGGCCTGACTGAGTGCATCAGCCAGCTGTAAACCACCTTTTCTATCCCGCTGTAACAAATGAAAGGCCATACGTTGAGCCGACTTGGGACCTACCCCAGGCAGACAACGTAAGGCCTCCATCAAATGCTCCAGCATATGACTGGTACGCATTAACGAATCACTTATTTAGAATGGCATTTTCATGCCTGGTGGCAATTGCATTCCACCAGTCACGCCCGCCATTTTTTCTTTCTGGGTTTCTTCAACGCGACGAGCCGCATCGTTAAACGCAGCAGCAATCAGGTCTTCCAGCATCTCTTTGTCGTCTTCCATCAGGCTTTCATCGATGTCAACGCGACGCACGCTGTGGCTACCGGTGATGGTCACTTTTACCAGACCGGCCCCAGATTCACCTGTTACTTCCATATTAGCGATTTCTTCTTGAAGCTTTTGCATGCGCTCTTGCATTTGCTGGGCTTGCTTCATTAGATTGCCCATACCGCCTTTACCAAACATGTTTATCTCTCTGGTTAATCGATGTTTCACTGTTTATGGGGCCGAAAACTCGCGTTTTCAACCCTATGCTTTAATTCTAGACCGGACGGACACTCTCGCGATCTAATTGTGCGGCAAATCGGCGCTCAATAAACTGAACGTGCGGATCGTTATCCAGACTGACAAACGCCTGCTCAAGCTTTTCTTTGTACAGACGATCGCGCACTTCCAACGGGGTTTCTCCATCCTCACTGATCACTACACTCAGATGACACTCTTCACCCAGCTCGGCGTTCAGGGCTGCCAATAGCTCCTGCTGCGCTTTGTCGGTGTTGAGGTGAGCCTGATGCTGCCGCAGTGCAAGCTCTATCGTCGCTCCGTCTTTACGAAACGACGAGTTCAGCGCCAATTGTTGAACCAGCTTGGCGGTGTGCAGTTTTTCAATCAAGGCAGTCCATTCATCCTGACGGATGGATTCCTCAACCAGTTTCTGCGCCATTTCCGGCGTCTTCTCGTGCTCAAGCGCCTTTTTGATCTCGGTCGGTGTCAGTTCCTGTTTCTTCACTTCCACCACCGGGTTGGCCGGCTTCCACTGATAAGGTTCATCCTCGGCCGGAGCCTGCGGCACCGCCGCGTGCTTAGCGAGTTGAGCTGGCGACATCCGCACCGTGCCGTGTTTCTGCGCAACACGATCAAGGACTGATTCTTTCTTGGCTGATGCCGCACTAGACTTTTTTACGCCCGGCTCCGCTTTGGTGTCCGGAGATGGATGAGGCTGATTGCCTTTGAGTCCCTGACGCTGTGAACGCAGTTGATGCCGTAAACCGCTCAGTGAAGACCCAGAGCGCTCCTGAGGCGCTGTCGATGGTGTCGGCGACTGTACCGGTTCAGGTGAGGACGCGGGCGTCATCTGACGCGGCGCATCATAAGCCGGCGGCACTTCACTTTCACCATAAGGTGCGTAATCGGTTGGAGGTAAATCGTATTCCGGTGCAACATTCGCTGCATGTGGGGCGGCCGTCGGTTGGTTAGGCTGTACCGGTTGCTCAGCGACAGGTTGAGGCTTGGCCGGCGCCGCCAGACTCTGGCCTGAATTCGGAATGGCAGCTTGCAGCGTGGCTGTACTGATGCTGTTTACAATCGCACCGGACGCCGGGCGAAACGCCATCATCCGCAACACCACCATTTCCAGCCCGATTCGCTCGGTTGGTGCCAGTGGCAGGTCATCTCTGCCTTTCAGCGCAATTTGGTAGTACAACTGGACATCCTGAGGAGACAGTGTCCGGCTTAGCAACTCGATCTTTTCCGCATCAGGCTGCGCTTTATCCAGCGTGGATGGCAACGCCTGGTACATCGCAATCCGGTGTAACTGTGTGGCCAGTTGCTGAAGCAAACCATCCCACTCTACGCCGTTTTGCGCCAAAACCTGGATGGCATCCATCGCCGTTTGCGCCTGCTTACTGCTGATGGCTTCCAGCAGATGAATGGCCTGATCGGTATCCAGTGTCCCCAGCATGTGCGCGACGCTGTCGGCTTCCACTAAGCCATTGCCCAACGCGATCGCTTGGTCGGTCAGACTGAGGGCATCTCGCATACTGCCATCTGCCGCGTGGGCGATCATACCCAACGCACGTGCATCGGCCTCTACGCCTTCGGCATCGAGAATATGTTCCAATTGCTGGTGAATGTTATCGACACTGATGGGCTTTAAGTGAAACTGCAAGCAGCGTGACAAAATGGTCACCGGCAATTTCTGCGGATCCGTAGTGGCGAGCAAGAATTTCACATACTCCGGCGGCTCTTCTAAGGTTTTCAACAGAGCATTAAAACTGTGACGCGAGAGCATGTGAACTTCGTCTATCAGATAGACCTTAAAACGACCTCGTGCCGGTTTGTATTGCACGTTGTCGAGCAGTTCACGAGTATCTTCTACTTTGGTACGCGAAGCCGCATCAATTTCCAGCAGATCGACAAAGCGCCCTTCGTCAATCTCCTTACACGTTGCGCACTCGCCACATGGTGTGGCCGTTATACCAGTCTCACAGTTGAGGCCTTTGGCAAACAAGCGACCTATGGTGGTTTTTCCCACACCACGCGTCCCACTGAACAGGTACGCGTGATGGAGACGGTTTTGTGCTAACGCATTTTCCAGTGCCGTCAATACGTGCGTCTGTCCCACCACTTCTTTAAAGCGGGTCGGACGCCATTTTCGCGCTAAGGCAAGATAACTCATGAATTACTCAGTGTCCTTCAAACTCACAAATGCTGTAGACGTTCAGGCCTAGGTCTTCCAGGCGTTTGTCTCCGCCAATTTCAGGCAGGTTGATCACAAACGCCGCATGCTCCACGTGTCCACCCAACTGGCGAATCAACTTAGTTGTGGCTTCAATGGTGCCACCCGTCGCCAACAAATCATCGACCACCAGCACTTTATCACCCGCTTCAATCGCATCAACGTGGATTTCCAGCGTGTCTACGCCATATTCCAGTTCATAAGATTGGGCAACAGTTTTACGCGGAAGTTTCCCCGGTTTGCGTACCGGAACAAACCCGACCCCCAGCTCCAGTGCTAAAGGCGCACCGAACAAGAAGCCGCGGGCTTCTGTCCCGACCACTTTAGTGAAGCCCATATCTTTATAACGGTCTACCAGCAATTGAATGGTTGCCTGATACGCCTTGGCATCTTCAAGCAAGCTGGTGACATCACGGAATAAGATGCCTGGTTTTGGGTAGTCCTGAATAGATTTGATGCTTGATTTGATGAAAGAGATTGTGTCTGTAGTCATAATTTCATTTACTTCAATGGGCGAGAGCTTCTCCACTTTCAAAATTGTCGTTATCGGGAGTTGTAAAGCTGAACTGAGCGGTGCCAAGACCACTTCGCCTAAAAAACAAACGCCCACTCGAAGAGCGGGCACACTTCCACACAATGCTAGTGATTTTCTTCCTGCTTAGCAACAGACTCATGGACTGGCAGACGCAGAAACCAGGTGATCAGCAGCACAAGAAAAATGACCAGACCAATTTTTAGCCACAGATGGGGCACAAACCAGATTGAAAAAGAAAAACTGGCGAGAATAAACAACGCACCTCGCTGCTTCACTTTACGCGTGACAGCGCGATGCTGATGCCAGTTGTCCAGCAGAGGGCCAAACGTGGGGTGAGTATGCAACCAACGGTGAAAACGGGGACTGCTGCGCATGAAACACGCGCTGGAGAGAAGAATAAAAGGTGTGGTGGGTAACAGAGGCAAGATTATGCCCAGAATACCTAGGCATAAACTGATGACACCAACAATATTTAATCCAAGACGACGAATACTGATGGTAAGCTCCTGAAAACAACGGGCGGCTTAGTATCCCGCGTAGCCGTTGAATACACGAATCCAAGTTAAGGTCGCTGGGAGCGTCGGGATCAACAGTGCGGCGATAAAGCCAAGAAAGTAAAAGATATTATAAGGTTCTTTAAAATCTTTGTCTGCCATTGGGAGCTTCTCTAGTGTAGGTGACTGACTGTTGTCGCCCCAAGGTTAACTCGACGTTAATGTTTTGGGACTTTTTTGTTTGAGGTGCAGACTATACCTCAAACAAAAAGCCACAAACACGGACAAAAAGAAAGGTTATATTGATGATTTTATCGTCACGTCCAATCAGGTCGCCGAGCCCTGGAAAATATCCAGGCTAAAACTGCTCGAACCAAGCCGGCTGAGTGACAATTGACACCCGGAATGTATTGGCAATTCTTTGGTAGTGAAATTTTTCACGCAGTTGTGCCCAAGCAATTCGCCAGCGGCAATGTTCTGGGTGTGGTAGCCATTGGACCAACGCGCGCCCAAACCAGCAGGCAAGATAGCAATTGTGCCTTCCGCCATGTCAGCAATACCAAAGAGCGCCTCAATCGGTCCAGCACAATCCGAGCACTCGATCCCTTTTTCCAACATGAAGGCCAGATCTTTCAGATCGGCATTGAAGCTTTTCAAGTTGCGCAAATAATCGTGGAACAACGCTCTGACCATCAAAGTGGTTGCTACCCCCGCCTCGTCGTTCGACGTGGAGTCGACTAAATAAAAGGCAAACTGGCCGTTCATTAACCAGGCATAATCAAACACCAACGGCATGACATCGGTTGATTGCAGCATACGATAGCTGCATTTCCACGCGCCCTGGCTGGTATCTTTCTCTGGCAACAAGGCATGCAACAAGTCTTTGGCTGCACTCGGGTGATGCTGGAGGTACTCCAGATGCCAATGCAGTTCTTGCTCTTCCGGTAGATCGCCGCCATCAACCCGAAACCACTGGCTGGAGAAGTCCCGCTGGTCTGCCAGATGATTGAAAGCATCATCCAACGTACTTTCTATCGCACACCCCAGATTGGCATGATTGCCGATCGGTTTAGGCAGAAAATCTTTGATGCCGTAGCGTAACGCTTTGGCCACATCGGACATTTCATCCGTACCCGAAACCACGATCAACGGCAGCGACGGATATTCCAGGCTCACTTCTTCGACAAATTCAATGCCACTGAGCACCGGCATCGACAGGTCACACAGAATCAAATCGGGCTCCGCACTGCGTAACTTTCGCAGCCCGTCCAAACCGTCTTCGGCTTCCAGCACCTGATAACCAATAGAAGACAAGTACCCGGAGGTCACTCGTCGAAAAATCGGGTCGTCATCGACCAACATAATCAATTTTTGGTCGTGAGCACTCTGTTGATGCGGCTCCGCAGCCGCATAATGCGTTTTATACATAAGCATTCGCCTCACACTTCCAATAAATACAGCTGTCGTGATTATTGTTATTACGCGCGCTCCCC
>NZ_WXWP01000262.1:0-11757 GCF_009904765.1 Vibrio sp. V39_P1S14PM300 | reverse complement strand
GTCATCCCCTCGACCAGTTCTTTTTCAGATAACCGTTTTTTGCTCACAACTCGTCTTTCCATTCAAAATGAGATTAGATAATTTATAGCATACTGAGTTATTAGCTACAGAGTAAGGTTTTGTCCTGAAACACGTAATGGGGCAAAGGTGTGATACATATCTGCATCAGCACACCTCCAATTTGAGTCTAATATCGGTAATTATTTGAATGTGCTGGCTAGTCACTTGCTGAAAAATTATGCATCGTGACCTAGTGTTTCGATCTGAGCCTTCTTCGCTAAGAACTCTGGTACTTTACCTATACCCTTGTTCCAGTGCCGCCGAGATGCATTGATTTTGTCCATCAGCTCATCGTGTAGCTTATTAAAGTCGTTTATCAGCTTCTCACTACCGAGGGGATTAGCTCTCTCAACGTTATGAAGTTTGCCGTACTCATTGATGTGCTGACGCATATCAAATCGTGCAGTGGCCTGCTGTGCATCTTTTTCAGCACAGTAGTCTAAGAAGTCTGATAATTGAGTCCCTGCTTGATTACACACATCAAGCATACTCTCGAAGGACGTTATGCAGCAGAAGTGTGAGTGTTCGATCAAAATCTGATCATTTAAGGCTTCATGCACCCTGTTTTCAAACTCATTTCCCAAATACTCTGCTAACTTCATGGCATTACCCATGTAAAAATCTTGGTGCGTGATTATTAGAGAGTATCTCTTGTTCTTATCAGGTAGGGTGTCGTACCCGTTATCTTCGAGTATTTCCGAGCACTTCCCAGTTTGTTTAATGGCATGAATGATCGTTCCTTTAAGTCTATCTTTCACCATTCTGGGGCGATCAGTAACTAAGATACGTTCATTCGGCTCAATCGCTTTTGCATCAACAAGGATGCACCTGTCTCCTTCTTGTATTAAAAAATCAGCCACTTTAGCGTTACTGTTGACTCCCTTTAATCGGTAAAACTCTTTCAACATGACTTCACGAACGACATCTTTGTCGTACGAGGTAAGAAGCTCTGCAATGTAGTCCTCAAAAGCAGAGCCGAATTTTTTCTTGAAACCCTGAGCGTCGGCTCTCTTGAGTGTTCGAAGAACAAACTCACTGATACCTATGGTTGCTATGTATGAGTGGACAGCAGAGACTCCGTTGTGAAGTAGTAGCAGTGGACGAGAGATCAGCATTGGTTCAGAAAAGTATTCTACTGCGCGAAGCTCACCTCTTTCTGCACGTTGTTCTTGAGCTATCTGCCTCATGCCTCGCGGATTAGCGCCCAGCGTTTTTAACATCTTGCGTATCGAGTCGATATCAAACGCCGGGTTAAGCCTGCAAACAAGATCGGAATATGAAATGAAGCTAGAAGGTCTCTCCAAAAACATAGCGGCGAAGTGCAGTGAGAACTCAAAGAAGTCTTGTAACTCAACCCCGACTTCTTGTTTAAAGTTATTTTTGAACGACGCGCTTGCTCCTTCAGAGCACATAATCGTGTAAAGGCGTGTGAAGAAGTAAAGGTGTAGACGTTGATCCTGCTGGAAGAGCAACTAAGGCAGTAAGAACGCCCTCAGTGAGAGCCAAATGTTTTCTGCCCCATCTAGGTTAGAAGCGACTGACTGCAACGACCATAGCTTATCGAGAATCTTGCCAACGTCTTCCTTTGACGCTTCAGATGCATACCTTTCTGGTTCTAATTCGAGAGTCCAGTCTAAAGCCAGACATGTAACCCAAGGAGCAGACCGGGCCTGATCTACCCCTTTGCCGAAGTTCGTGTGAAGGCGGGACAAAAGGTGCTGAACTACAGACTCGGTTGTGTACCGTTTTATCGAGCGGCGTATTCGATATGCTTCTTGTTCAAATGACATGACTACTAACTCTCTCCGTAGCACAGTGGCATAGTGAATTTGTCTACCTGTGAATAGCCACCAAATCAGTAGACATAGAATAATCTAATGATTAATCAACTAAGCACATATTGGTTCATTACCAAAATTGGTGCAAGTAACGAGTTAAACAGGTGTGATAAAAAGTGACTCTTAATCACTTTGGGGCAGAAGTGTTTCAGCCAGAACGGGCTGAAACCTTAAAGCTTTAAACACTTGAATGCGAATATGCCAACTCTGAAAATTGAATAATGTGGACAAAGATCATTCCTTTAGTCCACAGTCTTGGTACAGCAGAGAGCTTATGTTAATGATTGAAATTCATAGCCAAATACTCAGCTAAATTTCTTCACTTAACCATATCGCATACTGCTTGGTGTAGTAGCTGACAATTAAATCTGCTCCAGCTCGCTTTAGCCCAATAAAAGTTTCGTTCACCACTAACTTTTCATCGAGAGCACCAGCCAGAGCCGCAAATTTAATACTCGCATACTCCCCACCTACTTGATAAGCAGCTAACGGTAAATGAGTCTCTTGTCTTAAGCGGGAGAGCACATCTAAATAAGGCGTACCTGGTTTGACCATAAGGATATCAGCACCTTCAGCTTCATCAAGAGAAGCTTCGAGTAAAGCTTGTCGACCGTTGGCATAGTCAAGTTGATAGCCTTTCCTATCACCATTGAGTTCACAATCAACTGCCGTTCTAAATGGCCCGTAAAAGGAAGAAGCAAACTTTGCTGAATGTGCCAAAATTGCCACGTCATGATAACCGGCGGCATCAAGACCTAGACGAATCGCTTTTACTTGACCATCCATCATGGCTGATGGAGCTAACATGTCAGCACCCGCTTTAGCTGCTGTTAAAGATTGCTTGACCAAGTTTTCAACCGTAAGGTCGTTACACACTTTACTACTCTTTATTACTCCACAGTGCCCATGATCAGTATATTCACAGAAACAAATATCCGGAATGACCATCATATCTGGAACAGCAGACTTTATTATTTTAATCATACGTGCAAGTAGACCATGATCATTCCATGTGTCGCTTCCTTGCGCATCTTTAGTATGAGATATTCCAAAAGGCATCACATAGCGTATACCTAAAGCATGAAGTTCTCGGACCTCATCCGCTAAATGACACTCTGGGATTCTGCTTATGCCAGGTAGAGTAGAAATTGGCACAGCTCGCTCTATATGCTCCTCGACAAATATAGGATGAATTAAATCACCTAGCTGCACATGACTTTCTCTTAATAAATTTCGCATAGCTTCGGAACTGCGGAGGCGTCTCAGGCGTCGTATTGGGGCAGTATTCAAAATATCATATCCTAATTTAAGTTACTCGATGCAAAGGTTCGTTAGTCAGAGCTTATGATTTCTCTTTAGTAACAAATCACTTTTTTGATCAAAAAAATGCCGTTTTTTCACTCTGCTCTTCAATACAAAATCAGTCAATAGTTATGTAAGAAATGAGATGGCAGCCCACAACGCAATACTTTTCTATATTTAGGATTCGTATAACTTTTAGTATGGAAAACATATGCCTTCAAAGTTTAAAAGAGCATTTTCACTATATGATTTCGGGCAATCAATGTTCCTGCGCTTTTTCTTATTTATCAAACCATCAATAACCACAGGTATTGCAAAGAGAGTTGTGGACAGCTAGCACGAGCAGTAGACTTGCGCTAACCAGAACGCCTGACTTTGGGTGCGCACTAAACATGAACGTTTGATTCTGCTACCACAAAGTCGATATTTAGTTTGATGGAGATAGATAATGAACGACAGTTGGGCTAACTTCTTTCCGTACTTTGCTGGAGCTTTTAAGCTTATTGTATTAGGCATTGGAGCCTACTTAGCTATTAAATGGCATTTTGATGAAGAGAGGAGGGTAAGGGAAGCGCAGGGCGTGGTGTTTGATAAACCAAGCGTCACGAAAAAATTGGCTGTGATGCTAACCATCCCATTCCTTCTAAGTTTTCTGGTGCTGCTAGTTATTTATGCTACTGACTGGTTTCTCTACTGATGGGCTTTATTGATACGATCAATGTTGAGCGATTTCAAATGGTGTACTCACACTGTTAAGAGGCTTATCCGATAAAACAGCTCAATCAAGACTCAAAATGTTATCTCAACGTTTACGCTCTAAATTGGTTTGAGGCAAAGCGTGCCAGAGTAGAATGCTCTGGCGGCCTTGAGTTGACGTTCTCCATGCAAGCTCTGGAGCAACGTGAATTTACATACGTTTTAGTGGTTTGACGACTGAATCCAAACCTTCAATTTTGAGCGCCAGACACAATTGCAGTAACTGGCCCAACTCCCCATCCGGGAAGCCTTTTTTATCAAACCACAGCAGGTATTCTTCCGGCAGGTCAATCAGTACTCGCCCGGCGTATTTGCCAAAAGGCATTTGAATTCGGGCGAGCTTAAGCAGGTTTTCTTTTTCCAGCATGAGTATTCAATGGGGGTGATTCACGATTAACACGCAGTATCGCTGAATCTTGGAGTGATGGAAAGCGGGCTCAGACCTCGTGAATGTAGTCAATGATCACTTCATTGCCTTCACAATAGACACGCTGGATCTTGCCATCGACTCTCACTCGGTTTTGCAGATGCACAACCTGCGCATCGGGCCCGGCGATCTCTTTCAGCGATGGAATGACGATATTGGGGTTCACGTGCAGTTGCTGACAGAACTGCTCGATAAAGTGGAGGCTCAGTGGCTTGGAGCCACGCAGCAACTCAGAGAACTGAATCTGATTCATGCCCAGTCTCTTCGCGACTTCCATCTGTGTCAGGCGTAGTTTTGCTTTTTGCGACATCCAGATGTTGTATAACGCTTCGCGATCCTGGTCCGTGAATTCCATAGTGTCCTCTCAAGGTATTGTTTTTACCGATAAATCCTAACAGCAATCATTGATCCCATGTCATTGTCAGGTTAACTTTTGTTCATCACATCTCAAAAACAATGCACTTAATATGCGTTTGTATTCGTAAAAAATGAACCAAAATTACTGATAAATGAGCAGGTTGACACAACGCTGATTATTGAGAGTATAGACGAGATATTTAGGCGAGAACTCAGGCCTGAGCCAGCCAAAAGGACACCAGAGAAGAAGCCTGCCGACAGGCGGCAGGCTTAAGATTAGCGGCGGGCGCGAACACTGAGCTCAAACGCTCGCAGTTGCGCCAACGCTTTGGTCAGCTCCATCTGCGCCTGCGCGAACGAGAGATCGTCGACATGCGCACAAATGTTTTCTTCGGCCGCTTTACGGGCCTGTTCGGCACGCGCCTTGTCAATGTCTCGACCGTGTAATGCGGTATCGGCCAGCAGCGTGACAACATCCGGTTGCACTTCGACCAAACCGCCAGAGACGTACAGGATCTCTTCGGGTTTGGACAGATCATCCACGATACGAGCAACACCCGGCTTAATTCGACTGATCAATGGCGAGTGGCCGGGACGAATCCCGAGCTCACCGTCAGCACCCGTTACCGCGATAGCGTGCGCCGGACCAGAGTAGAGCGTCCCCTCTGCACTGACCACATTGAGCTGGAACGTACTTTGTGAAACCGCTATGGCCATACTACCTCCTGCTCGTTACAGAGATTTTGCTTTTTCAAGCACTTCGTCGATGTTCCCGCAATACATGAACGCCTGTTCGGGGATATCGTCGTACTGCCCTTCAAGCAGCGCTTTGAACCCCGCGATGGTATCCTTAAGCGGTACAAACACACCCGGCTGGCCGGTAAACACTTCCGCGACATGGTAAGGCTGGGTCAGGAAGCGTTCGACTTTACGCGCCCGAGACACCAGACGTTTGTCGTCTTCCGACAACTCGTCCATACCCAGAATGGCGATGATGTCTTTGAGCTCTTTGTAGCGCTGCAATGTCTGCTGTACCTGCTGGGCAACGTGGTAGTGCTCCTGACCGACAATCTGCGGATCCAACTGACGGGATGTCGAATCGAGCGGGTCAATCGCAGGATACAAGCCCAGCGCGGCAATGTTACGTGACAATACAACCGTCGCGTCCAAATGAGCAAACGTGGTGGCCGGAGACGGGTCGGTCAGGTCATCCGCCGGCACGTACACCGCCTGAATCGACGTGATCGAGCCATTTTTGGTCGACGTGATCCGCTCTTGCAGCACTCCCATCTCTTCCGCCAGCGTCGGCTGATAACCCACCGCCGATGGCATACGCCCTAACAACGCTGACACCTCGGTTCCCGCCAGGGTATAACGGTAGATGTTGTCGACAAACAGCAACACGTCGCGGCCCTCGTCACGAAAACGTTCGGCGATCGTCAGGCCTGTCAGTGCAACACGAAGGCGGTTACCCGGTGGCTCGTTCATCTGACCGTACACCATGGCCACTTTGTCGAGTACACCCGCTTCTTTCATCTCGAAATAAAAGTCGTTCCCTTCACGGGTGCGCTCCCCCACCCCGGTAAATACCGATAAACCAGAGTGAGCTTTGGCGATATTGTTAATCAGTTCCATCATGTTGACGGTCTTACCCACACCGGCACCGCCGAACAAACCGATCTTGCCGCCTTTGGCGAACGGGCAAATCAAGTCAATCACTTTGACGCCCGTCTCCAGCAGCGCGGTACTGTTCGACTGCTCTTCATAGCTCGGCGCGCTGCGGTGGATTTCGTACTTCATTTGCTCGCCGATAGGACCGCACTCATCGATGGGTTCACCCAGCACATTCATAATACGGCCCAGCGTTTCTTCCCCGACCGGAACGGTGATCGGGCCGCCGCTGGACGCCACTTGCAGACCGCGTTTCAGACCATCGGACGACCCCATGGCGATGCAGCGAACCACGCCACCACCCAACTGCTGTTGAACTTCCAGGACCAATGAACTGTTGTCCGCGCCGCTCACCTTCAGCGCGTCATAGACTTTCGGCCCCTGATTTTGTTCGAATTCAACGTCCACCACCGCGCCGATGACTTTGACGATTTTGCCAATACTCATAATCTCAACCTCAAATTCTGTCTCTAAACCGCTTGTGCGCCGGCAACAATTTCGCTCAGCTCTTGTGTGATTGCCGCCTGACGGGCTTTGTTGTACACCAGTTGTAAATCTTCAATCAGTTGTCCGGCGTTGTCCGTCGCGGCTTTCATCGCCACCATACGTGCGGCTTGTTCACAAGCGATGCTCTCAACCACTCCCTGATACACCATGGATTCGACGTAACGCTGAATCAGATGGTTGAGAATGTCTTGAGGAGACTGCTCGTAGATGTAATCCCAGCGAGCGTCTTTATCACGTTCAATATCTTCTTTCGGGAACGGCAACATTTGCACGACCCGCGGCTTTTGCACCATGGTGTTTACAAACTGATTAAACACCAGGAACAAACGATCGATCCGGCCTTCGGAATAGTGCTCCATCATGGCGTTGACGGCGCCAAGTAATTCTTCCAGTTTGGGCTTATCACCCAGCCCGGACGTCTGTGCCACCACATTGCCGAGCGAGCGGAAAAAGCCGATCGCTTTCGATCCGATCAGGGTCGTGTCCACGTCCACGCCCTGCTCCTGCCACGTTTGCATTTCCGACAAAACCTGCTTGAACAGGTTACTGTTTAAGCCACCACACAACCCACGATCTGAAGAGATGATGATGTACGCCGCCCGTTTGACTTCCCGCTCCTGCAAGAAAGGATGACTGTACTCCAGTGTCCCGGACGACACGTGGCCAATCACCTTGCGCATATTGACGGCATAAGGGCGTGACGCTTCCATATTGTCCTGAACTTTGCGCATCTTACTGGCGGCGACCATTTGCATCGCACTGGTGATCTTTTGTGTGTTACCCACACTGGCGATCTTGGTGCGAATCTCTTTGGTATTTGCCATAAAGGCCTCCTACTCAATGACGCTGATATTTGCCTACGAATGCAATGCGGTGAACTCTTTCAGTAAGCTGTGTAGCTCGCTTTCAATCTCATCGTTGTAATCGCCAGTATGGTTAATCGAATCCAATAGCGGTTGGGCATTGGTGTGGGCGTACGCCATCAATTCTTCTTCGAAGGTGGCGATCTGATGGAGATCCACATCGCTCAAATAACCTTTCTCAGCAGAGAAAATGGCCAGCGCCTGCTCTGCCACCGTCATTGGTGAATATTGCTTTTGCTTCATCAGTTCCGTCACTTTCTCACCGTGATCCAGTTGCCGACGGGTGGTTTCATCCAGGTCAGATGAGAACTGCGCAAACGCAGCCAGTTCGCGATACTGAGCCAGTGCGGTACGAATGCCGCCCGACAATTTTTTGATCACCTTAGTCTGAGCCGCACCACCGACGCGAGATACCGAGATACCTGGGTCCACCGCAGGACGCAAACCGGAGTTGAACAGCTGGGTTTGCAGGAAGATTTGCCCGTCGGTAATGGAGATAACGTTAGTCGGGACAAACGCCGAGACGTCTCCTGCCTGGGTTTCAATGATTGGCAGAGCGGTAAGCGAACCGGTTTTGCCTTTCACTACCCCAGCGGTAAAACGCTCCACATACTCTTCGCTTACCCGCGCGGCGCGTTCAAGCAAGCGTGAGTGAAGATAAAACACATCGCCCGGAAACGCTTCACGGCCCGGCGGGCGTTTAAGCAACAGCGAAATCTGACGATACGCTACTGCTTGTTTAGACAGGTCATCGTACACAATCAGCGCGTCTTCACCGCGGTCACGGAAATACTCGCCCATCGTACAGCCAGCATATGGCGCCAGATACTGTAGCGCGGCCGCCTCTGATGCCGAAGCCACCACCACTATGGTGTTGTCCAGCGCACCATGCTCTTCCAGTTTGCGGACCACGTTGGCGATGGTCGACGCCTTCTGGCCGATGGCGACGTAAATACATTTTACGCCCAGATCTTTCTGGTTGATGATGGCATCAATGGCCATGGCGGTTTTTCCGGTCTGACGGTCTCCGATGATCAGCTCACGCTGTCCACGACCGATCGGCACCATGGAATCCACCGCTTTGTATCCTGTTTGGATAGGTTGGTCGACCGATTTACGATCAATGACCCCGGGCGCAATCACTTCGACCGGATCCATACGGTCAAACGAGACCGCACCTTTACCGTCAATAGGCTGACCAAGCGTGTTTACGACCCGCCCTAGCAAGCCGGGGCCAACTGGCACCTGCAAAATCCGCCCGGTACCTTTCACTTTCATGCCTTCCGACAGGTCCGCATACGGCCCCATCACGACCGCACCAACCGAATGGCGCTCCAAGTTGAGTGCCAAGGCGAAACGGTGGTCTGGCAGTTCTAACATTTCGCCCTGCATCACATCGGATAAGCCGTGAATGGTGATGATGCCGTCGCTGACCGAAATGATGGTTCCTTCATTACACGCTTCGCTTTCCAGATTGAAATTAACGATGCGCTCTCTGATTAGTTCACTGATTTCATTTGAATTTAATTGCATTTCTCTTCCCCGTTACGCATGCAGGTTGGTTGCCAGTCGGCTGATGTTCGTCAGCACACTGCCGTCAAAGACGGTTTGGCCGGCTTTGATCACCACGCCACCTACAAGGGATGGATCCAGTTGTGTTTCCAAGGTGATGGCTTTGCCATATCTGGCTTTTAACGCCTCACTAAGCTGCATCATCTGGTGCTGTTCTAAAGGCTCAGAAACACACACTGTGACTGTCATGGTGCGTTCATAATCCGCTTTCATGTCACCAAACTGGTTGATCACTTCACTCAGTGCTTTCAGCCGTTTGTTTTCAGCCATGACGCGCAGAAAATTTTCGAAGTACTGGCTGAGCCATTCGCCAGTGGCAAGCAGCATCAAATCCAGTAATGCCTGCTCTGACCCATCCTCTTCCAGTTCACTGAGCAATAAACGGGTATTGGGCTGCGCCAATACAACGTCGCACAGCGCCAGCATTTGCTGCCACTCATCCAGACATGCAGCTTCACAGGCATAATCAAAGGCGGCTTTCGCATAAGGCTGCGCGACCACTGTCAGATCCGACATACGCCCCCCTAGACTTCGCTGATGAAGCGATTCACCAGCTCTCGGTTCGCCGCACTATCGAGGTTGCGACTGATCAGTTTGCTGGCACTGGCGATCACCAGGTCGGCCATTTCATCTTTCAGCTCCTGACGGACTTTGCTGCGTTCCTGCTCCACTTCGGCTTTGCCTTCGGCAACAATGCGGGCTTTTTCCTGCTTCGCCAGATCAACCGCTTCTGCAATCATCTGGTCCTGACGCTGCTTCCCCTGATTAATGATCGCCTGAGCCTTCTCACGCGCTTCCGCTACCAGGCTGTCACCATTGGCTTTGGCCAGTTCCAGCTCTTTCGCAGCCTGTTCGGTTTGCTCAAGGCCCTGTGCAATTTCGGCGCGGCGCTCATCGAGCATTTTGACAAGTGGTGGCCAGACGTATTTCATGCACAGCCAGACAAAGATCACGAAGGAGATCGCCTGACCCAGCATTGAGGCATTTAAGTTCATAGCACCCTCACTTCTATAACGTGTTGAAAATGAATAGTTCGAATTACGCTACAGCGAAGATGATGTACAAACCGATACCCACGCCGATCATTGGCACCGCATCCACCAGACCCATCATGATAAAGAACTGAGTTCGCAGCATCGGGGTAAGATCCGGCTGACGAGCCACACCTTCAAGATACTTACCGGCCAGATTACCGATACCTGACGCGGCACCAGCAGCACCCAAACCAATCAGCAGTGCCCCTGCGACATATAGAACTGCGCTAACGATATCCATAACAACTCCTAGAATTGAATTTTTAATTAAGATTTAAAACAGTCAAAAATTAATGTTCTTCTACAGCCATGCCCAAATAAACCACGGTTAACACCATGAATATAAAAGCCTGAAGCACGATAATTAATATGTGAAATAACGCCCATGGTACACTCAGTGCCCATTGCATCCACCAAGGCATTAAAGCAATTAAGATAAAGATCATTTCACCGGCATACATATTTCCAAACAGTCGAAGACCCAATGAAATCGGCTTAGAGATCAATGTCACCAGCTCCAACACCAGATTCACCGGATACAATAACGGATGAGAAAATGGTTGCGTGGTTAATTCTTTAATAAACCCTTTAATACCTTTGTGCTTAAACGTATAACCAAGAACAAGAATAAATACGCCTAACGCCATCGACATCGTAATATTGACGTCCGCAGAAGGTAAATCACGGAAGTGACCCAGACCGAGTTCACGAGTGACGGCCGGAATAAAATCGACAGGTAATAAGTCAATTGCATTCATCAGCAGTACCCAGACAAATATCGTCAGCGCCAGAGGGCCAATCAGCTTATCTTTCACCTGGAATATTTCTTTCACCATATTGTCGACGAACTCAAACGTCATCTCGATCAAACACTGAAAGCGCCCCGGTACCCCTTTGGTTCCTTTCGTGACTACGTAACGGAACGAAAGAATAAACACCAGACCCAAAATCCAAACCATGATCATAGAATCGATGTTGATGCCAAACCAACCGTTGCCGGTGGTCAGAAAGGTCAGGTGATGCTCAATGTATTCATGAGCAGATTGGACATTCTCCATTTATGCCTTCCTTTCACTCGGGTCTTTAAACATCGGCGTGAAGAAATGGCCAAGCATCGTCACGCTGAATGCAATCAAGACCACGATGTTGCGAAGAGCCATGAATCGAAAGGTCAACACGAACATCACAACGGTGTAGACGATTTTGATATTACGACTCAGGTTCATCAGGTCGCGTAAGCTCTTCTCTGGTTTCAGTTTCGATTTAATGGACGCCATCACCATACCCAGAAGAGATGGCAGAACAGCGATAAGCACACCGGTCAATGCCGATTCTGCACTCAACACTCCATTGCTGAGGTACTCATACCC
>NZ_WXWP01000188.1:0-11904 GCF_009904765.1 Vibrio sp. V39_P1S14PM300 | reverse complement strand
CTCGAATCCTGTTGGGTATCTTCACTGCATTGGTGAAGATTTGGCTGCTCGCAGGCCTGGGGTGAACACACCAGTTAAAGGGCGATTGCGGGTGAAACAGACAAGGAATGAGAGAAATAGGTATGAATCGTATTACTTTGTGCGCCGCGAGTATCGCAATGGCACTATCTGGCGCTGCGATGGCTGCACCTGCGGCTCCTAGTATTGACGTCTATGGTTCCAACAATCTTCAGTTTTCCAAGATAGAGCTGGCGATGGAAACCACCGCGGGATACAACCAAATGGTGAAATATCACGACCAAGCGGATATCACCATTAAGTTCAATCAGTGGAGTGGCACCACCGGCGACACCTACAAAATTTTATTTGATGGCGTGGAAGTGGCGACTGGCCCGATCACCGGCAGTCAAACGACCGCCAGTTTCAAATATGGCCAAGGTGGCTTATACCAGATGACCGTCGAAGCGTGTGATGCCAGTGGTTGTAGTGCCAGTGCGCCTGCTGAGCTGGTTGTCGCCGACACTGATGGCTCACATCTGAAACCGCTGACCATGAATGTGGATCCCAACAACAAAACCTACAACACCGACCCAAATACCGTTGTCGGGACTTACTTTGTAGAGTGGGGCATCTATGGCCGCAACTATACCGTGGACAATATCCCGGCAGACAACCTGACCCACATCCTGTATGGCTTTATCCCAATTTGTGGTCCGAACGAGTCTGTCAAGCAAGTGGGCGGTAACAGCTACAACGCGTTAATGACGGCGTGTAACGGTGTGCCGGACTACGAAGTGGTGATTCATGACCCTTGGGCGGCGTATCAGAAGAGTTTTTCGCAAGCTGGTCACGAGTACAGCTCACCGATCAAAGGCAACTACGCCATGTTGATGGCGCTCAAACAGCGCAATCCGGATCTTAAGATCATCCCGTCAATCGGCGGTTGGACACTGTCTGATCCGTTCTTTGACTTTACCACCAAAGCCAACCGCGACACATTTGTTGCGTCGGTGAAACGTTTCCTGACAACATGGAAATTCTATGATGGTGTCGACATTGACTGGGAATTCCCTGGCGGCGGCGGCGCGGCGCCGGATCTGGGTGATCCAGTCAATGACGGCCCGGCATACGTGGCGTTGATGCGCGAATTGCGAGCCATGTTGGATGAACTGGAAGCAGAGACGGGTCGCACCTACGAACTGACGTCTGCAATTGGTGTGGGCTACGACAAGATCGAAGACGTGAACTACGGCGAAGCGGTACAGTATATGGACTACATCTTCGCCATGACGTACGACTTCTACGGCGGCTGGAACAACGTGCTGGGCCATCAGACAGCACTCAACTGTGGCACGTTCATGCGCCCTGGTCAGTGTGATGGCTCCGGCGTCGATGAAAACGGCGAACCGTACAAAGGTCCGGCTTACACCGCGGATAACGGCATTCAGCTGTTGCTTGCACAGGGTGTGCCAGCGAACAAACTGGTGCTGGGTACGGCGATGTACGGCCGTGGCTGGGAAGGTGTCACACCTGGTTCTCTGAGCGATCCGAACGATCCGATGACCGGTGTGGGTAACGGCAAGCTGAAAGGCACTACCGCGCAAGGCGTGTGGGAAGAGGGCGTCATTGATTACAAAGGCGTGAAATCTTACATGCTGGGGCCAGATGGCACAGGCATCAATGGCTTCGAGTATGGCTATGATGCGCAAGCTGAAGCGCCTTGGGTGTGGAACCGTTCAACTGGTCAGCTGATCACGTTTGACGACCACCGCTCTGTGTTGGCGAAAGGCGCTTACGCTCGCAGTCTGGGGCTGGCGGGTCTGTTTTCATGGGAAATTGATGCGGATAACGGCGATATCCTGAACGCCATGCATGAAGGCTTGGCGGGGGATCCTCCTGCTAATCGAGCACCAACGGCTTCCGCTGGCGTTGATGTGACGGTGACTGGTCCGGCTAGTGTGACACTGGACGGCAGCGCATCGCGAGACTCCGATGGCACGATCGCCAGCTACCAATGGCAACAAGTAGCGGGTACGCCAGTGACGCTGACAGGCGCCAACACAGCGCAAGCCAGTTTCAATGTGGCCGAAGTCGCTGCGACGGAAACCCTGACGTTCGAATTGACTGTGACCGACAATGATGGTGCTTCAGCATCGGATCAAGTGGTCGTAACGGTACAGCCAAAAGGCACTGAACCAGAAAATAACGCTCCGGTAGCGGCTGTCTCTGCGCCAGCCAATGCTGTCGCGGGTGAGCTGGTGGTGGTGGATGCGTCGGCATCCAGCGATGCTGACAACGATACACTGACGTTCAGCTGGGATGTCCCTGCTGGTGTGAATGCAACCATCGATGGCGCTACCCTGAGCTTTGTGGCGGCTGAATATACGCAAGACACATCGCTGCAGTTCACGGTCACCGTGAGTGATGGCAAAGTGGCCGCGTCGGCGTCAACCACGGTGGTCGTTGCGAAGAAAGACACCGGCGGCGGCACGTGCACTAATCTGTGGGAGACTGCGGGAGTGTACAACGGCGGCGATCAAGTTACATGGGCAGCGAAGGTCTGGGAAGCCAAATGGTGGACCACCGGAGAAGAGCCTGGAACAACGGGCGAGTGGGGCGTTTGGAAAGAGATCGGTCCGGCAGATTGCACGACCAACTGATCCTACGTTCAACATGTGAATTAAGAAACTCCACCTTCGAGTGGAGTTTTTTTTTATTGGCGGCTTTTAATTATGGTGTTATATATAGGTATAACACCATATCAATGAGAGGACCCAGGATTTGACGGAATGGCAGGATAACCAACCGATTTTTCGTCAATTGGCGGATCAGATCACCCGACAGATTCTGCAGGGAGTCTGGGCCGAAGGCGAAGCACTACCTTCGGTGCGGAGCGTGTCCGCTGATATGAAAATCAATCACTTAACTGTAATGAAAGGGTATCAACTGTTGGTTGATGAAGGTCTGGTAGAAAAACGTCGTGGTCAGGGCATGTTTGTCTCTGCGGGGGCGATGACCAAGCTGGCTGAGGCGGAGCGCGCCTCTTTTATCCAACAGCAGATCCCGCAGATTGCAGCCACATTAACTCGTTTGGGTATGCCGCTGGACGATTTCGTCGAGCTGCTCCAACCCCATTTACAAGGTGATCCATCATGCCGTTAGTCAGTGTGAAACATGTTTCGAAACTCTATGCCGGTCGCGAAGCGACACAAGGTGAAGCGCTGCACGATATCAGCTTTGAACTGCGTGGCGGCCAGGTGCTGGGGCTTCTCGGTCACAACGGCGCCGGGAAGTCTACTCTGATCAAAGCGTTGCTTGGCGCACATCACTATCAGGGTGATATTCGCATTAACGATCTGGAGCCGATTGCGCACCGCGCAGAGCTGATGGCGCATCTTTCTTACATCTCGGATGTCAATGTACTGCCAGAATGGATGACGGTGGCTCAATTGCTCAAATATGTCGAGGGTGTGCATCCCAGCTTTGACATTAATAAAGCGCAGACGATGTTGGCCAAGACGGACATTGTTGCCCGCGCAAAAGTTCGGGCGCTGTCTAAGGGGATGAAAGTCCAGCTTCATTTGGCGATAGTGATTGCGACGGACACTCAGGTACTGATTCTGGACGAACCAACTCTGGGGCTGGATCTGGTGTACCGTGATACGTTTTATCGTCATCTGCTGGAATGGTTTCACGACGGTGAGCGGACGCTGATCATCGCCAGCCATGAGGTCGCTGAGATTGAACACCTGCTGACAGATGTACTGATCCTCAAACATGGCCGTGCGGTTATGCAAAGCTCCATGGATGAGCTCAGTGAGCGTTATTTTATTCTGGATGCCAGTGATGATCATGCGGCGCAGATCCGGGCTCTGAACCCTTTATCGTCTCAGAAAGCATTGGGTAGTACGCGCTGGTTATTGGATGCCAGGCATGCTGCCAGCGTGGCCGACTTAGGTTCTGTTTACAG
Organism: Vibrio sp. V39_P1S14PM300; assembly: GCF_009904765.1. Lineage (NCBI taxonomy): Bacteria > Pseudomonadati > Pseudomonadota > Gammaproteobacteria > Vibrionales > Vibrionaceae > Vibrio > Vibrio sp. V39_P1S14PM300. The sequence continues at coordinate 7,934 of NZ_WXWP01000188.1, read as the reverse complement.
TGTAAAATTGGCCGATTTGTTTTTGGCCCTGCAAAAGGAGGCTGCGTGATGCGAGCGAGTATGGCGATGCTGGAAAAAGAGTGGCTGGAAAACCGGGTGGTGCTGTATATTCCGTTGTTTGTGATGATATGTGGACTGGCTTTGTTTGCCAGCCTGCTGACCAACGCGACCATTCAACACAATCTGTTTTTTGAACTGAGTTTCGGTGACAACAGCGGACCCTTTGATCTTGAGTTGAATGACAGCCTGAACACATTGGTCATGGGCGGGGCAGGGCTGGTCTCTTTGATATTGGCAAGTCTGTATTTTCCTAAAACGCTGCGCAAAGCGCGTCAGGAAGGCAGTTTGATGTTTTGGCGCAGTATGCCGGTCAGTGATGTGAAAACGTTACTGGTGAAGCTGGGGTTTGGTTTGTTGGCCATTCCACTGGTGTGTTCGGCTCTGGTGCTGGCAGCCGATTTGCTGTTGTGGCTGTTGAACCTGTCGACAGACAATCAGCTGAATGGGTTGTATAAACAGGTGGCGTTGAGCTTTGTCCTCATGCATTGGCTGGAGTTCATTTTGCGCATGGCGTTAGTGGGGGTTCTGGTTATGCCACTGGCGCTGACCGCGATGGCGATCTCTCAGCGGGTCAATTCTCCGATCTTGGTGATGGTAGTGGCAATTTACGCATTGAAATGGATGTCGATCGGTTTGTTTGATTTTTACGGCATCAGCGATTTCTTCACGGCTATTTTCGCGTTGCCGATGCACGCGCTGCTCAGTTCGAATCCATTGAATGCGGTGGCGGAAGCTGGAGCATGGAACGTCAGTCTGTATGTGATCATCGGCGTGATTGCCGCCATCACGAGTCTGAGACTGAGCAGAACTGTCGATTAATTTCCTTTAAGAAAAGGCGCTGAGTATTCAGCGCCTTTTTCGTCCCCCCGCTCGGTTATGCGTTCAGCGGTCGATAGCCGAAGGAAGCCTCCAGATACCGTGCCAGCATCGCTTTATCAAACACGGGCTCCTCAATGGTGCTGCCACGAAGAAAACGAGCGGTGTTCTGGTTATCAAAAATATACGTATCCTGATAGAGCTCGACCGTGGAGAGTTCGTCTACCACATTGTCTTTAAACAAGCTGAGCAGCGGGTATAACGGCGCGTTGCTATCCTGCTCCCATTGGGCACGCCACTCAGGGTAGGGCATCCTTTTCAATGACAGATCAAAGCTGTTATTCAATCGCTGAAAGAACGCTTCAAGCGAGAGGTTGTTGCTGTGTTGATGAATGAGATTGAACTTCAACCCCAGTGCTTTAGGGTTACGGCTGATGTAGGCGATAGCCTGGGTCATGTAATCGACCGTGGTCAGCCCTTCGTAAAGGTCTCTCAGCTGCGGCGCTGAGCCGGTCTGCAGACAAGTTTCAACCAGGCGCCCCCACCACTGATAGTTGGCGCTGACCCCGGTTTGGCTGTGGCACGTCGCGTAACCGAGGCGAAAGGTCATCACGGGCAAACCCGAGTGGGCCGCCTGATCCGCGATTTTCTCCATTACCCATTTGCTGCGCACGTAGCCGATGTCGGCGCTGACCGCCGCTAAGTTCTGATCAATATCATCGTGCTCGTACATGACGCGTTTGCCGGTAAACCGTTGTCCCCAGCTGTAAACCGAAATGGTTGAGAGCAGCACCAAAGGTTTGGTTTTGTGCTCTGCAGCAAAGGCGATGATTTGTTGCAGCCCCTGAACGTTGTCACGTCGCATGTAGGAATAGGGCTGAATAAAATTGACGGCACTGGCGCTGTGGTAAATCACATCGACTTGTTGACACAGCGCGTCGTAAGTGGCGTCCAGCAATCCCAGATGCGTATCCGCGATGTCACCCGCCAGCGGTTGGATGCGTTCCAGTTGATGTTCTGACAACCCAATTCGGTAGCGTTTCAGGACATCCAGAAGACGTTGTCCGGCATGTTCTGGTGAGCGTCCCCGCACCAAGCAACAGATATTCGCATTTGTTGTGCGGAGTAACTCGGCCAATAAATGAGCCCCGACAAAACCGGTCGCGCCGGTCAGCAGAATCAGTTGTGGCGCTGACAACTGATGGTCGTTGCATGGTGCTGAAATTTTCCATCCCGATGGCAATTGAATATCTTGCTGTAACACCTGAGAAGGTTCGCGATCCAGATCGGATGGCTGCGCATGACGTCGTGTTTCCAGAGCGGCTGCCAGGGCGTTGAGCGAGGGGTACTCGTACACATCCCGGACGTACGTTTTGATGCCCAACCGACGGCTGACTTGAGTGATCATGCTGACGGCCAACAACGAGTCCCCACCAACATCAAAAAACGCATTCTGAGGGCGAATATCGTTTACCCCCAGTAACTCTGACCATACGGCCGCTATAGCAGCCTGTGTGTCAGTGAGCGCTTCCGACGGGGTCATAACCTCTGCGGCAAGGCGGGTTTCAAGATCTTGCGTTAACCGATTCAGGTCCACTTTACCATTCTCCGTTAAGGGGAAATGGGTCAGCACTTCGATGAAGTTGGGTTGAAAATAGTCCGGTAGTGACGTTTTCAGGTGCTGACGCAACTTGGTTTTAAGGTTGTCAGGCTCTTCCTGACTGATGACAAAGGTCGCAATGCGTTTCGAATGGGCAGATTCTGGGTGAATCACCCGTGTTGCCACGTGGGTGATCTCCGGCAGTTCTTGGATCACACGGTTCAGCTCAGCCAGTTCAATCCGGTTACCTCGGATTTTAATCTGATCGTCCAGTCGGCCCAGATACTGATATTGACCGTTGTCGAGCTCAATCACCCGGTCGCCGCTGCGAAACAACACTTCCTGGCATAATGTTGGCAGGCGGACGAATTTGCTCTGATTGAGTTCAGGTGCGTTGAGGTAACCCTGTGCCACGCTGGGACCGGTGATGTAGAGTTCTCCGGCTTGGCCTCGTGCGACCGGCTGCTGTCGTTCATCAAGGACAAACAGACGTGCTCCGGCGACAGGGTAGCCGATGCTGGCTGGCTGATTGCGGCGACGACATTCCACCAGATGACAGGTGGTGAAGACTGTGGTTTCGGTTGGTCCGTAGTAGTCGACCAGGGTATATGGGATGCCTTGTAAGTCTACCGGACTGAGTTTCTCACCGGCGGTAAACAGATATTGCAGGTTGAGATTGTCCGGCTGCGGTGCGGCGAGGACCTCCGGTACCATCACGGTTGGCACAAACGCATGGGTTAGCTGATGGTGAGCAAAGTTCTCCAGCAGCGCATGGGGATCGAGCCGGATATCGTCATCAGGCAGACAGAGCGTAGCCCCACAGCACAGCGGAGACCATATTTCCCACTGAGCGACATCAAAGCTGATCCCGGCCATTAACGACGATCGGCTGGCACAAGACATGGCGAAGCGTTGATTGTGGCAGTGGATCAGATTCCACAACGAGGCGTGGGAAATCATTACGCCTTTTGGTGCACCAGTGGTGCCGGAAGTGAAAATCACGTACGCCGTCATCGACGCAGAAACCGTAGTGGTTTTACGAGGATAGTGAGGCAATTTATCCAGCGTGTTGATGGCAATGAGCGGCTTATCGGTGTCGTCTGGCAGGATATCGCTGCGACTGGTTAAGATCAGTGGTGCGTCGATCTGGTCGAGGATCGTCTGCACCCTTTTGTCCGGATAGCGTGCGTCAATCGGGACATAGGCAGCGCCGGCTTTGAGAATGGCCAGCACGCCGATGATCAGTTCAGCGTCGCGGTGAGCGATCAGTGGCACGAGATCGTTCGGCTTAACGCCCTGATGCTGGATCAGCCCGCACAGTTTGTCGCTGAGTTGGTCCAGTTGCTGATAGCTTAAAGTGTGCTGGGAGGTAACCAGCGCTGTGTGGTGGGGATATAAGTCTTTTTGATGAGCGAATTGATCGAGTACGGTCAGAGTCATAATGAACTCCTGTTGTGTTATCGAGAAAGGCAACGACAAGAGTGTAGGGTGATTAACCCTGTTTATTTTAAGGGAATGTGCGATATAAGATCTGGCTCATAAAGGTAAGCGGAATAATCACGTGATTGGTCATTAATCTGGTTGGGACAATAAAAAAGCCGACGTTGCGCCGGCTTTGAACGTACGGACTTATCCGTTTTTTGGTGGTATGAAAGCCGTCAGCTCTAACTCTGGTCCGGTGTACTTCTCAATCCGTACCAGAGCTGAGTTGGCAGCGCAGCCGTTGGCCAGACGTGATGTCGGGATGTCGAGTGTCAGCACGTTCGCGCCGCCGTTTTTACAGATCCCGGTCTGTTGATCCAGATCTGGCCAGCCGCCTTCGTGGATACAAACGGAGCCCTGTTTGATGCGGTCTGTTACCTGAGCACCGACCAGCACCTGACCACGGCCATTGAATGCGCGCACCAGATCGCCGGTTTTGATTCCGCGTTCCTCGGCATCGTGCGGATGAATCCAGATCGGCTCCCGGTTGGCAATCGCGTAGTCATCGCGCAGCTTAGCGTAGTTGAACTGACTGTGCAGGCGATCCGCCGCGTGTGCTGTCATCAACTGCAATTCATCCGGTTGGGCGTTGCCGGTGTATTCAGTCGGCTCCAGCCAGGTTGGATGTGGAGGGCAGTCTTTGAGGCCGAATCCTTCGATGGTTTTCGAGTAGATCTCAATTTTACCGCTAGGCGTGCCAAGTGGATTAAGTATCGGATTCTCACGGAAGTCGGCATATCGCACGAACTGGGCATTTTTCTCGTTCCACTTCATTTCTATCAGCTGATTCTCTTGCCAGAACTGGCTGAAATTCGGCATGGCAACCCGGGCTCCGCGTCCGCTTTGCTGTGCCGCTTTGTAGAAACCATACAGCCACTCCATTTCCGTTTTTCCTTCGGTAAAGACTTCGTAGCCACCCGGTTTGATCAGCTCAGCCATGTCAGCAAACACATCGAAATCGTTGCGCGCTTCGCCCTGCGGCTCGACCACTTGTTTCATTGGCACCAGATGCTGGTTGCTGTAGTCACCCGTCATGGTCAGGTCATTACGTTCAAACGTGGTGGTGATCGGCAGCACAACATCGGCATGTTTCGCGGCCGCCGTCCAGTAAGGCTCTGAAATGACGATTAGCTCAGGCTTTTGCCAGGCGTTGATCAGGCGGTTGGTGTCCTGGTGATGGGTGAAGTTGGCACCGCCTGCCCACCAGATCATTTTGATGTCCGGGAAGACCAGTTCATGTCCGTTGTGCTGGTATGGAGCACCCGGATTCTCCAGTGCTTCGACAATACGCGCCACCGGGAAGCTTTGCACTGCCCCAGACACCGCCCAATCATTCCCGGCCGACGAGCCGCCGCCGATCGAGGCTGAAATGGCGGGCAAAACCCCAGCGTCGCGTGCGGGGTTGCCGCCGTTGGAGTAGTGGTAAGAGAAACCAAATCCACCGCCTGGCAGACCGATCTGACCCAGCATGGCGGCCAGTGTCACTAACATCCAATGGCGCTGCTCACCGTATTGCTGGCGCTGCATTCCCCAGCCGGCCATCAGCATTGTACGGTTTTTGCTGAAGATATCGGCCAGCACGGTCAATTGCTTGGCGGGGACACCACAGATGCCGGCCGCCCATTCGGCGCTTTTTTCCACGCCATCTTCTTTCCCGAGCAGGTAGGCCTCGAACTGGTCGTAGCCGGCAGTGTATTTATCGAGAAACGCTTTGTCGTGTTTGCCTTGGACGATCAGCGTATGGGCAATACCCATCATCATGGCAACATCGGTCATCGGGTGCGGGGCTACCCACTGCGCATTGTCACCGAAAAACTCGACGGTTTCTGAACGAATCGGGTCGATCGCAATCACGGTTTTACCGGACTTTTTCAACTGGTGGAAAAATTCCAATCCGGCGCAGTCGGTTGATGTCCAGGCAATCTTCAGCGTGTTAATCGGGTTCAGCCCCCACAGAACCACGACATCACTGTGTTCCAGAACGACAGGGTAGGTGGTTTGCTGTTCGTATACCTCGATTGAGCCAACCACGTGCGGCATGATCACTTGTGCCGCACCGGTTGAGTAGTCACCCAGATGACCAGAATAGCCACCGGCCAGGCTCATGTAGCGCTGCAGCAGGGTTTGGGCTTTGTGCAAAATACCGCTTGAACGCCAGCCATAAGAACCGGCGAAAACCGACGACGGACCATACTGTTTCCGAATGCGCATGTGCTGTTCGTGAATCAGTTTGTACGCGTCATCCCAAGATACGCGGACAAACTCATCTTTACCACGCAGACCCTGAGGGGCTGCCGGGTTGGCCAAAAATCCTTTGCGCACCATCGGGTATTTGACTCGCGCTTTGGTGTAGACCTGGTCCGGCCCGGTGCTTTGCAGGCTGTTTGGAACGGTTTGTGCCAGCGCATTGGTGGTGGACACCAGTTTGCCATCTTTGACTTCACACAGCATCGGCCCCATGCGGCCTGCGGTCAGAACACCAGATCCGCGTTGTTGGGAAGCGGCCAGTGAAACAGGGGAGAATGACGTGAACGCCAGCGCACCTGCTGCGGTCATTCCGGTACCTTTAAGAAAGCCGCGACGAGAGATATCAGTCATAGTTTTATCCTTCATATTCCTTAGTGACCTACCACATCTTTCGCGTGGTGCTGGAAGAACTTGGTGAGAATTTCCAGGTTCTGGTCGGTAATATCCGTCCGTTCCCCCATACTCTTCGCAACCGGACCCCAGGCATTCACCGTGAAGTGATTGGCCGGGATTTTGGCGTGACACGTTGAACAGTAAACATTGTCCAGCTCTTCCGCGTATTGCCATATTGGATCTAAGGTATCCAGAACCGGCTCAGTAATGTTGGCGGTCAGGGTGACTTCACGCCATTCATTCCCGTAAGCGTCGGCTTGGAAGTCCCCCGCTTGCAACGCTTTTTGCCCAGCATCGGTCAGGGTGGCGACGATGGAGCGCTGTCCTTCACCCATATACAGAACCTGTTCGGCTCCTTTCATCTGGTAGGCATTTAAGGTCACTGTGCGGTTATCACCATCGGCTTTAACTACGTCCAGTTTGGTGGTGGGGTTGATGGTACCAAGATCGCCCATCGCAATCGTCGTGGCGGGATAAACTGTGGTCGCACCCGGGGCTGTTTGCTTGGTAAAGCCTATCAGGGTATCGAAGGCTTTACTGTCGAGCTGAGCTTCCGGAGCAAAGTGAGCTACGCCTTTGTGACAGTCAATACAGGTTTGATTGTTGGCCACGGCGTATTCGTGCATTTTCGCCGCATCACGGGATTGTTCATATTGCTCCATGGCACCGAAATCGTGACAAGAGCGGCAGGTGGCGGAGTCGTTGGCACGGAATTGGTCCCACACCATTTCGGCCAGTTCTTTGCGGTGTGTTTCGTATTTCTCCGCTGTATCGATCTTACCAGTGACAAACTCATGGTAGATGTCTTTGGTGGCGCGGATCTTGGTCACCAGATAACTCATTGGGTCGGTTGGAATGTGACAGTCGGCACACTCTGCGCGAATCCCCTTGGCATTGCTGAAGTGAACAGAACCCTGGTACTCCTTATACGGTATTTCCATTGAGTGGCAGGAAAGACAAAATTCGGTACTGGAGGTGTAGTGCATCACCGCCGCCGAACCCCCTAGTGTCAGCCAGCCGATACCAATACCGACGGCCGCGATCAGTGCGATATAACGTTTTTTTATAGACATAGTTTTTAATATCTTCTAACAGATTTACACATTGCATCACAAAGTGTAGCCCTTTAGAGGTAGATCGTGTTGACGCTGATCATATCCTTGAATAAAGCAGGGATTTTTTTGCAATTATTGCAATGGCTCAAAATAAATTTTTGATACTTATGGGATTTTATTGTTAATTACAGGTTTCTTATTCTGGATTTTGTCTATAATTTATCGCTATAAATCATCATTATGAATGCTTTATCGGCAGAAAACGCCGCACAGGTAAGCTG
>NZ_WXWP01000106.1:0-15069 GCF_009904765.1 Vibrio sp. V39_P1S14PM300 | reverse complement strand
AATATTGAGATTTAAAACATCTCTTATTACAAACATTTATTTAATTAATGTTTGTTAACAAATTGCAGTCTAGAAGTTATTTGCAGAAAGTCTCAAAGAATTTCATCCTTTAGTTTAATTTTTGACCTGCATCTATAAAATTGGACCGATGACTTGGATTGTCATAAATCTCTGATACCTCTGAACTTTAACCACCAACCAGTACCGTTGGCATGCCTGAAACAATACTGCCGCCGTGACTGGTTGTATCCCCCATACGTACGAGAGGTTTGTTGTTCACCAAGACAGTCGTGCTGCCGAGAATGGCGCTGTCTGGTGTTCCTACACATACACATGAGTCGCCTAACGTAGAAGCTGGCAAACTGCCAATCAGGACGGTTGCTGCACCCGGGCCTGTGACCGGGCCTCCTACGTGAGGCACTGGGACGGCCGCAGGCGTTTGCATGGGGCATACGTGCATGTCACCAACTCTGGCTGCGGGTAAGCTCATCGTACTACTCCTCTGGGTTGTATCCTTGTGCGATCTTTAAAGCGGTATCCAGCGCATATTGATAATAGAGTGCGCTGTTGTCCCAGACCGGCAAAGCGGCGGCGTGGTTTACAGCGCCAGCGGCGGCTTTTGCGTACAGATTTGGGTCGGGTAAAACGACGGGTAAATCAGGCGTAACGATACTGCCGGCGCCATTCCAGAACACAGCCTGCGCCAGCCAGGACGGGCCACAGTTGAGCTGTAACCGGGTGGCAAACAATTCAGCTTTGCGCCTGAGTTCTTCAGAGGGGGATTGTACCCATTGCTTTGCCAGACTGATGCATTGAAGCTGGCTGGCATTCCAATCATCGTGCCGTTTATGTAAACACAGACTGGCCCACCATATGCACTCGCGTACAGGCAAGGCATGGGCGAGAAACTGGATCAGGTCGAAGTTCAGTTCATGCTCGGATAAAGTCTGAATGCTGTTGGTGACCGACATTTCGTCGTTGATCAGTGCCTTGGCTTCGTCACTGGCATTGAAACGATTGAGAACCTGAATGCCTGCCGCAAACGGGATTTTTTTATATTCCATTAATTCACCTTAACGATTGCGCCTTTGACTTCGCCCATAACGCCACCATCGAATGTGGCTTTGAGATCCGATTTAAATTCCGCGCTCAATTGTCCCTGCGCAGTCAGACTGGTGTCTGCGTCCATCGAAATACTCAAACCGCTGATGGAGTTCGAGCCGCTGGCCTCCAGTGATGTTGTTGCGCCACTGATTGTGTTCGATGAGGTTGCGCTACTTGAGACGTTTGTGCCCTCAAGAGACAAATCGCTACTGGCTTTGATATCGATGCTTTCTGACTCAATTGTGACCGAAGACGATGACATGGTGATTTTGCTCGATCCGACGATTAATTCGAGTTTATCATCGGCTTCTATGGTGATGGTTTTCGCGTTTTCCGACAGGGTTTTGCTGGACGTTAACGAGTAGTTGTCTTCTGTTGTGATCGTCATGGCCTTAGTGACGGTCTGCTTGAGCTCGCCCTGAACGGTTTCAGTCAGATCATTTTCTACTTCACGGGTCAGATCTTTAGCCGCGTGCAGATAGATGAGTTCGTTGTCTTGTTTATCATCGAAATAGAGTTCATTGCTCTCTCCGGATAACTGAGTTTTCCAGCCACTTTTGGTGGTGTTTTCTTCGTTGTAGGGCGGCGTATTTTTGCTGTTGTAAACACAACCTGTGATGATGGGCTGATCCGGATCTCCATCGATAAAGGAGACCAGAACTTCATGGCCGGCTCTGGGGACAAACTGACTGCCGTAGCTGCTGCCCGCCATCATTTGAGCGACTCGGACATAACAACTGGTCTTGTCACCGCTGGCGTCTGTATCCCAGTGAAACTGGATGCGAACCCGACCCTGATCATCCTGATTAATATCGCCCGCAGTCGAACCTGCAACCAAAGCGCTTTGCAAACCTTGTACTACCGGCTTGGGCTGTGGGGTTGGGTAATAAGGCACTGCTTTAGGAATGACAGTGACTCGGGCCTCGCATTCGACGGATTCGGAATAATAAAACCGGGTTTCAACCACTGCGTAATCGCCCAATTGGACAGTGTCTAAGTGGCTGGCCAGAGAGAACCAAGATCCGATGGTGAACTCGTCCTGGCTAGCGCTGAGCAAAACACGTTCATAGTTTTGCTCCAGTTGTTCCAGGCGGCGTTTGACCAGATTATCTGCCAGATCGGTATAGTCTCCCACAATGCCGAGCGGAGGGTAGTGCACGGCTGACAGTTTACTGTTGTTGGCTATTGAATGTGAGGACGTCTTGGCTTTACTGGACACCAGCTTGGATTGCGTGTAATCGTAGGCTTCCAGTTCAATACTGGTGCCATGAAACGAGCATTCGGGCTGCCAGTGAGTAATCAACGGATTGTCTCCAGAAGGCGTTTCCGACATATCAAATTTACTGGTTGAAGCCTGATCAAAGGGTGTCTGTGCATCCTGCAGTACCAGCTTATGGCTGCCGTCGCTATGGGTAAAAAAGTAGTTGATGCCTTCTTCTGCCAGCAACCGAGTGACGAAATCAAAATCTGATTCGTTGTATTGCAAACAATACTCCCGTTTGGTGGAGGGTAAACTGTTGGTGCTATACCAGCCACTGAATCCGGCTTGGGTAAAAATATCCGTCACTATGTCTTGCGTTGATTGGTTTTGATAGACACGAAAGGCTTGTGTGTGTTTAAGCAGCCACAGCCAAGGGCGAAGAGTCAGTTGATAGGACGCATATTGCAAGCTGCTGTCGAGCCCAAGTTGCTGGGCTCTGATGATCATGCCATGAAACACTCGGCTCGCAGTCAAAGTGCCGGATTCATTGGTGTAGCGAGTAATGGTCAGCCCTTGTCCGAGCTGCTCTTTAACGTCAAACGATTTTGCAACAATCGTCACCTGAATTTCAAATGGAGCAGAGACTCCTTCGGTGACGCGCAGTTCGGTCGCTTTATGTTCCTCTCCGCTGTAATCCTTAGCGGAGAGGGCACTTGCGGCCGCCGAAAATTGATCAGCCATACATCATCCCTGATTGCGATCTTTGTCTATTGGTAGTGTATCTACCCGTTGGTCTTGTTATTAAACAGTAGTATCGGGAGCGCTGAGTGAGCGTGAGCACATCGATATCACTGCAAAGCAGTCTAGGACATTTGATCAGTTTGAGCCTGCTGCTGAGCCAATCTTTGAGACCTGCCAGGAAAATATGCATACGTACAAAGCCAAAGCGGTTTCCTTTCACTAATCACGCGCAATGTGCTGTGGACTAAGCAGCTTATGTATGAACTGTTGACAATCTTGTCTTTTGAACAGTTTTTGGTTCTATCAGCTCAATTTCGTTTTTCCTGTCGTTAAGCCACGTATTCCTTTATTACTTGTCTATAAATCCATACTTCTTATTGAAATTAGTAAGACGGACGAAACAAGGGTTAAATTCGACCTTAGTCTAAATTGTCGACAATATTCTTGATTGTCGACAATGTGATCGTCTATTTTATAAGCAGAGTAAGTTGTTGCCACAGTCTCGCACATGTAAATAAAGCGAAGTGAAGCTGCGGAAGAAACGGGTAGACCATGAATGTAGAGAGTAGGTTACCTTTGGTGACCAAAGAGAATACGAAGTCAGAACACTTAACTGGCTATCTCATTGAGGCGATTGTTAATGGGGAGATTTTGCCGGGAAGCAAAATCTCTGAGCCAGAACTGGCACGGCGTTTCGAGGTCAGCCGCGGTCCACTGCGTGAGGCCATCATGAGAGTGGAGGGGCTCGGGCTGATTGAGCGAGTGCCGCATGTTGGTGCTCGGGTCATTACCTTCTCGTTTGAAAAATTACTTGAACTGTACGCAGTGCGAGAAGCGCTTGAGGGAATGGCAGCTCGGTTGGCTGCGCGCTACATCAGCGATGAAGAAATTCATGCGTTGGAACAGCTATTGTCGACACATTCCGAACATATTGATCAGGTGGAAGGGTCATCATACTTTCACCAACATGGCGATTTTGATTTCCACTATCGCATCATTAAAGCCAGTCGAAATAGCAAGCTGGTTGCCTTGTTGTGTGATGAGCTTTATCACTTATTACGCATGTATCGCTACCAGTCTCCACGATCACATTCAAGGCCCAATGAGGCGTTGAACGAACACAAATTTATTTTGCAGGCCATTAAGAACCGGGATGAAGAATTAGCAGAAATGCTAATGCGCAGACACATTTCCGGCAGTCGAACGCTGATTGAACAGCAGATCCTGCAAACCGACTCAGACGACTAGGAGAATTACCATGTCATTAAGCCCGGGAGCAAAATTCAGAGCGGCAGTCGCCCATAATGATCCGCTGCAAATTGTCGGCACCATCAACCCGTATTGCGCCATGATGGCGAAAAATATTGGTCATCAAGCGATCTATTTATCCGGCGGTGGTATTGCTAATGCGTCTTATGGTTTGCCGGATTTAGGCATCACTACGCTTAATGACGTGCTGGTGGATGTAGACCGAATTACGAACGCTTGTGATCTGCCGTTGCTGGTGGACATTGATACTGGTTTTGGAGGTGCGTTCAATATCGCGCGGACCATCAAATCGATGGAAAAAGCGGGCGCTGCCGCGGTGCACATGGAAGATCAAGTTGCGCAAAAGCGCTGTGGTCACCGGCCGAATAAAGCCATTGTCAGCCAGGAAGAGATGGTCGACAGAATCAAAGCTGCTGCTGATGCCAGACGGGACGACAACTTTGTGATCATGGCCAGAACAGACGCGCTGGCTGTTGAGGGGATCGACAAAGCGATAGATCGTGCGATTGCTTGTGTCGAAGCAGGTGCTGACATGATTTTTCCTGAGGCGATGAACAAACTGGATCAGTACGCACAGTTTGCCAACTCACTTGAATCTGCGGTTGGTCGACCTATACCTATCCTGGCAAACATCACGGAATTTGGCCAAACCCCATTGTACACCTGTGCGCAACTGGCGCAGGCAAAGGTTGACATGGTGTTGTATCCACTCAGTGCATTCCGGGCGATGAACCGGGCCGCAGAAATGGTCTACGCTCATTTACTGGAATATGGCAATCAGGAAGCATTGCTCGATTCCATGCAAACGCGGAAAGAGTTGTATGAACATCTCAATTACCACGATTATGAAGACAAGCTAGACAAACTGTTTTCTAGTCAGTAGCCAGATTCGGGTATCGCAACAAACAGGAAGCTCAAGAAATATCGCCTTAAATCCATAACGTGAAACCGTCCGAGCACCAATAACACCCCGAAAGAGGGTAAGAGCCGGACAGAAAAGGAGTTCAACATGCCTAACAAAGAATTAGGCGGCGCTGGCCTGCGTGGTCAGAGTGCCGGAAGCACATCATTATGTACTGTCGGAAAAACCGGAACGGGGCTGACCTACCGGGGCTATGATATTACCGATCTGGCAAACAATGCTCAGTTCGAAGAAGTGGCCCATCTTCTGCTAATTGGTCATTTGCCAACGCAACAGGAACTGGATATCTACAAAACCCGTTTGATGGGGATGCGTGGTTTGCCGCAAGAGCTGAAGCAGGCGTTGGAACTGATCCCAGCCGATGCTCATCCCATGGATGTAATGCGCACTGGGTGCTCGGTACTCGGTAATCTCGAGCAGGAAATGGATTTCTCTGAACAACAAGCGGCCACCGAGCGTATGCTGGCGCTATTTCCTGCCATCATCTGTTACTGGTATCGATATAGTCACGACGGTGTGCGGATCGACACTGAAGACAAATCGGAAGAATGTATCGGTGGATATTTCCTGAAAATGCTCACTGACAAAGTGCCGAGTGACCTCCATAAGAAAGTCATGCATTGCTCGCTGATCCTGTACGCCGAGCATGAATTTAATGCATCCACTTTTGCTGCGCGCGTATGTGCGTCGACCTTATCTGATATCCACTCCTGCGTCACGGCGGCGATTGGTACATTACGTGGCCCTTTGCATGGCGGTGCCAATGAAGCCGCTATGGAAATGATTCAGGATTGGAATACGCCAGAAGAGGCTGAAACCAATATTCTTCATATGCTCGAGCACAAAGAAAAGATCATGGGCTTTGGTCACGCGATTTATCGCGAAAGCGACCCTCGCAACGCCCTTATCAAACGTTGGTCGAAGGAACTGTCTGAAGCGGTCGGTGATACACAGCTGTATGCGGTCTCTGAACGGGTTGAAGCGGTTATGAAGCGTGAGAAGGGCTTATTTTGTAATGCCGATTTCTTCCATGCGTCGGCTTACCATTTCATGGACATACCCACCAAACTTTTCACGCCTATTTTTGTGATGAGCCGATTAACCGGCTGGGCGGCGCACGTTTACGAGCAACGTGCCAATAACCGCATTATTCGGCCGAGCGCTGACTACGAAGGCCCGGATGCACAAGTATGGGTGCCCATCGAACAGCGCGGTTAATCAGCGAGCGGCCTCTCGTAAAAGAGAGGTCGATGCGAAGTCTATAAGAGCAAGTTGTTATGAATAGCCAATATCGCAAGTTACTGCCGGGCACCAGCGTTGAGTACTTTGATACTCGCGCCGCGGTAAATGACATTTCTGATGGTGCCTACGAGACACTTCCGTATACCTCAAGAGTACTGGCAGAAAATCTGGTACGTCGCTGCGAGCCGGAAAAACTGGAGGCAGCACTACGCCAGATCATCGAGCGTAAGCGCGACCTGGACTTTCCGTGGTACCCCGCAAGGGTGGTATGTCACGACATTCTTGGCCAGACGGCATTGGTCGATCTCGCAGGTTTACGTGATGCCATTGCTGTCCAGGGGGGCGATCCGGCGAAAGTGAACCCTGTCGTGGAAACACAGCTCATCGTGGATCACTCTCTGGCGGTTGAACATGCCGGCTATGAACAGGATGCGTTTGAAAAAAACCGGGAAATAGAAGAGCGACGTAACGAAGATCGCTTTCATTTTATTGAGTGGTGTAAAACGGCATTTCAAAATGTCAGTGTCATCCCCGCAGGTAACGGCATTATGCACCAAATCAATCTGGAGAAAATGTCCCCAGTCATTCAGGTTAAAGGTGGGGTTGCATTTCCAGATACGTGCGTTGGTACCGACAGTCATACACCGCATGTGGATTGTCTGGGTGTGATCGCGATAGGTGTAGGTGGTCTGGAGGCGGAAACCGTGATGCTCGGACGTCCATCAATGATGCGATTACCAGACATTATCGGCGTTAAACTGACTGGCAGCCGGCAGCCGGGGATTACCGCAACCGATATTGTACTCGCGATCACCGAATTTTTGCGCAATGAACGCGTGGTGTCTTCTTACCTGGAATTTTTCGGAGAAGGTGCAAAAGATCTTACCATTGGTGATCGGGCAACCATTTCCAATATGACACCGGAATATGGTGCGTCAGCGGGGATGTTTTACATCGATGAACAGACGATCCAATACCTGAAGTTGACCGGTCGCGATGAGCAACAGGTCGACCTGGTAGAAAAATACGCCAAAACAGCCGGACTCTGGGCTGATGACTTAACCACGGCAAAATATGAGCGTGTATTGGAGTTTGATCTGTCCGCGGTTGGTCGCAACATGGCTGGCCCATCAAACCCGCATCGCCGATTACCAACATCTGAGCTGACAGAGCGTGGCATTTCCGGTGAATGGCAGCAGAAAGACGGGCAACTGCCTGATGGCGCCGTGATCATTGCGGCCATTACCTCGTGCACTAACACCAGTAATCCGCGCAATGTCGTTGCCGCTGGCTTAGTGGCGAAAAAGGCCAACCAATTAGGTTTGGTTCGTAAACCCTGGGTGAAAACGTCGTTTGCGCCAGGGTCCAAAGTGGCAAGGTTGTATCTGGAGGAATCCGGTCTATTGCCTGAACTGGAAAAGCTGGGCTTTGGTATTGTGGCGTATGCTTGTACGACGTGTAACGGAATGAGCGGTGCGCTGGCACCAGACATTCAACAGGAAATTATCGACCGCGACCTCTACGCCACTGCGGTGTTGTCGGGCAATCGAAATTTTGATGGCCGGATCCATCCTTATGCCAAACAGGCTTTTCTTGCCTCTCCGCCTCTGGTGGTGGCCTATGCGCTGGCGGGGACGGTTCGGTTTGATATTGAGCGGGATGCGTTGGGCGTTGACAGTCAGGGCAAGCCCATTTATCTCAACGATCTCTGGCCGAGCGATCAAGAGATTGATGACGTTGTTCAGCGCTACGTTAAGCCTGAGCAGTTTCAACAAGTGTATATCCAGATGTTCAAACCGGATGAAGGTTTGTTGAACACCAACCCGCTTTACGACTGGCGTCCGATGAGCACTTATATCCGTCGCCCGCCATACTGGGAGGGAGCGCTGGCAGGAGAGCGGACGTTGTCGGCGATGCGCCCTTTGGCCGTCCTTGGTGACAACATCACTACCGACCATTTGTCTCCTTCCAACGCCATTCTGGCATCCAGCGCCGCGGGGGAATATCTCACTCGGATGGGCGTGCCGGAAGAAGATTTCAACTCGTATGCGACTCACCGCGGTGATCATCTGACCGCACAGCGGGCAACGTTCGCTAATCCGAAGCTGTTCAATGAAATGGTGCAGGAAAATGGCGATGTCGTGCAGGGCTCGTTGGCGCGTATCGAGCCAGAAGGCAAAGTGACCCGCATGTGGGAAGCGATCGAAACATACATGGAACGCAAGCAGCCGTTGATCATCATTGCCGGTGCTGATTATGGCCAGGGGTCGTCCCGAGATTGGGCGGCAAAAGGTGTGCGTCTCGCCGGGGTTGAAGCCATTGCTGCAGAAGGGTTTGAGCGCATTCATCGAACGAATTTGGTTGGGATGGGCGTATTACCATTGCAGTTCATGTCAGGAGTAAACCGCCATACCTTGCAAATAGACGGAACGGAGCTATTTGACGTGAAAGGCACCATAGCTCCGCAAGCGGAACTGACGTTGGTAATCACTCGACGTAATGGCGAGATTATTGAGGTGCCTGTACTTTGCCGTCTAGATACGGCTGATGAAGTTGACGTTTATAGTGCTGGTGGGGTGTTGCAACGCTTCGCACAGGACTTTTTGGCCGGATAAGGGGCTCGATGAGAATGCAAGCTAAAGAATATACCAACGGTCAAATGCGTATACCGGCGATGTACATGCGTGGCGGTACCAGTAAAGGCGTTTTTTTTAGTCTGGATGATTTACCCCCTGACGCGCAACAGGCCGGCCCGGCACGGGATAAATTGTTGTTGCGTGTTGTTGGCAGCCCAGATCCGTACGGGAAGCAAATTGATGGGATGGGGGGCGCGACATCAAGTACCAGCAAAACTGTAATTGTGTCCAAAAGCCAGCGGGCAGATCACGATATTGATTATCTGTTCGGACAGGTATCCATTGATCAACCCTTTGTCGACTGGAGTGGAAATTGCGGAAATTTATCAGCGGCAGTCGGACCATTTGCACTCCACGCCGGGCTGATAGAGCAAGAGCGGATACCGCAAAATGGTGTGGTCTCTGTCCGGGTCTGGCAGGCCAACATCGGTAAAACCATTATCGTTCATGTGCCAGTCCGTCATGGCAAAGTTCAGGAAACGGGCGAGTTTGAACTCGATGGCGTTACTTTCCCTGCGGCAGAAGTGCAGGTGGATTTTATGGACCCGGCTGCGGGAGAAGGAGCCATGTTTCCCACTGGAAATCTGGTGGACGATCTGGAGGTGCCTGGATTGGGCACCATAAATGCCACGTTAATCAATGCCGGAATACCAACCATTTTTGTAGATGCAGCTGCCATCGGATATCGCGGGACGGAACTGCAAGATGACATTAATAACGATGCTCAGGCATTGACGATGTTTGAAGTGATACGGGCACACGGCGCGTTGAAAATGGGTTTGATTAAGACGCTACAAGAAGCCGGGTCTCGCCAACACACGCCAAAAGTTGCGTTTGTGGCGACGCCACAGGATTACACGTCATCCAGTGGTGAGTTGGTGACGGCGTCACAAGTGGATGTATTGGTGCGGGCGCTGTCAATGGGGAAACTGCATCATGCCATGATGGGGACGGCGGCAGTGGCGATCGCGGCAGCAGCCTGTGTACCAGGTACATTGGTTAATCTGGCGTCGGGAGGGGGACGCCGCCAGTCAGTGACATTTGGTCACCCATCAGGAACGTTGAAAGTAGGGGCTACGGCAACAGACACTCAGGACGGTTGGGTTGTAGAGAAAGCCAGTATGAGTAGAAGCGCCAGAGTATTAATGGAAGGCTGGGTCAGAGTCCCGGCTGATATTCTGGCTTAGCAAGGAAAACTCAAGGAGGAGACGGATGTCTACTTATCTGAATGAATATCAACACGCTACCGACCATCCGGAACAATTCTGGAAAGAGCAGTCCGAATACATTGACTGGTTTGAAAAGCCCCGCACAATTCTGGGTGCTGATGAGAATGGCATTGAACGCTGGTTTCCCGATGGTTTGCTTAATACATCCTGGCTGGCGCTCGATTATCATTGTGAACAGGGGCGAGGCGATCGGAACGCTCTGATTTATGACTCGCCAGTCACCGGAGTAAAGCGTCACTACACCTATACCGAGCTGCGTGATGAGGTTGCCCGTGTTGCTGGTATGTTGGCGAAACAAGGTGTCAGCAAAGGCGACCGGGTTGTAGTTTATATGCCTATGATCCCGGAAGCCGCAATGACAATGCTGGCGTGTGCACGCCTTGGAGCGATTCATTCGGTGGTGTTTGGCGGTTTTGCGGCGAATGAATTGGCGGTACGCATTGAAGATGCAGAACCCAAAGTGCTTGTCACTGCGTCATGTGGTATTGAAATCAACAAAGTGATTGAGTACAAGCCGCTGGTCGACAAAGCTATCATGGACAGCCGTTGGAAACCCGATACCGTGGTTGTTTTGCAACGTGAGCAACTTAAAGCCGATCTGAATCAGGAACGTGATGTTGATTGGTGTGAAGAGCTGAGCCAGGCGACACCGCATGCGTGTGTGCCTGTGCTTTCGACAGACCCGCTTTACATCCTCTACACCTCTGGAACGACAGGCAAACCTAAAGGGGTGGTTCGTGATAATGGTGGTCATGCGGTGGCGATGAAGTACTCCATGGCAACCGTGTATAATATGCCACAGGATGGCGTATTCTGGGCGGCGTCAGATGTTGGCTGGGTAGTCGGGCACTCCTACATTGTTTATGCCCCGTTGATTCACGGCTGTACAACGATTTTATTCGAAGGTAAGCCAGTACGTACCCCAGACCCAGGGGCATTCTGGCGTGTGTGTGAAGAGTATCGTGTTAACGCGCTCTTCTCCGCACCGACGGCGTTTCGGGCGATCAAAAAAGAAGATCCGCAGGGTGAACATATTCGTCGGTACAACCTGTCTTCGTTACAGACCATTTTTATGGCCGGTGAACGCTTAGATCCACCCACTCTGGATTGGGTCGCGCAGCATACGGGTAAATCGGTCATTGACCATTGGTGGCAAACGGAAACTGGCTGGGCCATTGCCGGTAATCCCATCGGTTTGGAAATGATGCCGATCAAAGCCGGATCGGCGACAAAGCCGATTCCGGGGTATCAGGTCGATGTACTTAACGAAGTCGGGGAAGTGGTTGGCCCGAATGAACAAGGTTATGTGGCGTTAAAACGTCCGTTACCGCCCAGTTGTCTGCCGACTGTCTGGCGTAATCATGATCGTTTCGAGAGTGGGTATTTGAGCCAGTTCCCTGGCTATTATGTCTCTGGCGATGGGGGCTATCTGGATGAAGATGGCTATCTGTTTATCATGGGGCGAATCGATGATGTGATTAATGTAGCAGGTCATCGTTTGTCGACCGGTGAAATGGAAGAGGTCGTGGGTGGTCATCCTGCGGTTGCGGAATGTGCGGTCGTCGGTATCCACGATGAGTTAAAAGGGCAGCTGCCGCTTGGACTGGTGGTACTGAAAGATGGCGTGAAGATGGACGAGCATCAACTTGAAGATGAGCTGGTCGGGAAAGTGCGCAATGAAATTGGCGCTGTGGCGTGTTTCAAGCATGCACTGGTTGTGGAGCGTCTGCCGAAAACCCGTTCAGGTAAAATCTTGCGGCGAGTCATTCGTCAGATCGCCGATGGCGAGCAGTATACGATACCGTCCACGATTGATGACCCAGCCAGCCTGAGTGAAATCGAACGAGTGTTGCATGACTAATGACCATGTCTCACATTTAACACCGAGGAGCCCCGATTTATTGGGGCTTTTTTATTTTTGATCCCTTAGAATCACATCAATTGACACTGAACTTGCTATAAATACGCGTTATGTTGCCTATCCGGCTATCGGCTGCGAACAGCCACGACCTTAACCAGCTCAATGAACTGATGTTTCAGTTACACCACGAGCATCATCAACAATCCCCTGAGCATTTCAAAACGGCGGAAGAGATCGAGCAGGAGAAGAGCATTGCTCGCTATCTGGATGATCCGGAGTGCTTCGTTTTTGTGGCCCGGTTTGAAGAAACTCTGGTCGGTTTTGTCAGTGGCCACTTTTGTGAGCTGGTGTCTTCAGTGAGCAAACCTGTGCCGATGGGGAGTATTGATGAATTGTATGTATTGCCTGCGTATCGTAAGCAGGGGATCGCGATACAGTTATGCCAGCGCATCGAACGCAGTTTTAAAGAGTGTGGCGTTGAGCAGATGTTTGTCGAAGTATGGCATTTTAATGATTCAGCGGTAGAGCTTTATAAGAATTTAGGATTTGAGCACCATATACACTGGCTGCGCAAATCCATCCGAACCTAAAAAGGTGTTGTGTGAATAAACAATCTTTGTGGTGTCTGTTTGGCACCGTATTGTTGCTGTGTTCTACGCTGTTTTCATCAACAGCGGCTGCCGTTCAGAAGCACCCGAACGAAGTACGTGGTGCTCTGTGTTTGGTGCGAGCTAATAACCAGCTCGTCATGGTCAATGAGATTCTGACCAAAAAATTGTCGTTACCTGGTGGTCTGATATCAAAAGGTGAAACCCCCAAGCAAGCCGCTCAAAGGGAAACTTGGGAGGAAACAGGGCTGGCGGTTACCGTAGGCGATCTACTGGGGTATACGGAAAAAGCGGCCGTTTTTGACTGCGTATCGGATTCGGACATTATCGCGTTCGGCTTCAATAACCGGTTTGACGGTTATGAGCTACCGGTTTGGTTTGCACCTCATTATGGCGTCGAAGTGTCGGGCGCGATGCTGTTGTCTCCGGAAAGCTTGTTGCCTGAACTGTACCGTTATCCACAACAGTGGACCGTGATTCAATCCATGTTTGACGCAGCAACAGAACAGTCGGTGACCTATGTAAACCAGTTGGCAGACGCTGCTCCGGCAAGGCATCAGGTTGAGCTTAACTGGATTGCAACGCTTCAGGGCCTGGTTGCCGAGTTCTCGCCACACATTGCTTCCGGTGTTAATGCACTGATGATGCTGGGAAATCAACTGGCTCAGCCGTGGATTTTCATTGTTATTTTTCCGGCTCTGTATTGGCGATTTGGTAAGGCAATGTGCTACCGGACTATGTTTGCCATTACGTTGACCTCACTGTTGTGTCTTGTCGCTCAGCAAGGGTTTGCGTTACCGCGACCTCATGTGTATGTGCCTGAATTGCAGATGAGCTCAAGTTTTGGCAATGGTTTTCCAAGCTTACCGGTCGCGGTGTGGTTTTGCGTGGTGACGCTGGTTTTAAACGGGCTGGATAAATTAACGTTCAATCGTTATACCGCGTTGAGTCTCGCCAGTTTGTTTTGGCTGGTATTGGCGAAGTTTTATCTTGGTGCTGCGTTTTTAAGTGATATGCTGGCTGGAATCCTACTCGGTGTTCTGACGGCGTGGCATGTCATCCGTTTGGAAAAGAAGCCGGATATCAACGTGGACGCCTTACTTTGCTCTAATGGTTTATGGATAGCATTGACGATAGCTGCGGCGACCCTGACGGCAATCTGGCCGTTGCCAGTGTTTACGGCCTGGCTGGCAATTTTGGTGACGATGACAGGATTGGTGGTGACAGTGAATCAATCCGAGGGGCAGGTTGGTGGGCGAAGTCTTATCTCTATGGTCTTGTTGTTGCTATTGCTCAATGAGGTGATTTTGTACATGGCTGGGTTTGTTGCTTACAGCAGTATTTATTCTTTGGTGATGGAAGCGATTCGTTTCCCGTTACTGATTTTGGTTTTTGCATTGAGTGTGAGGCGTCTCAGCGTACAATCAGCATAATGAAAAGCCTCGCCGAAGCGAGGCTTTTTGCTATCAGATATTCAGGACGAACTTTTCAATCACAGCGGCGACGCCATCGTCATCGTTACTGAGCGTAATGTAGTCAGCAATCGCTCTGGTTTCTTCCATTGCATTAGCCATCGCAACGCCCAATCCCGCATACCGCAGCATATGGTGATCGTTCTCAGCGTCGCCCATACAAATCACTTCTTCTGAACGGATACCTAAGTGCTCCGAGATTGCCTGAATACCGACACCTTTGTTGCTGCCAGTGTTGAGGAATTCGAGAAAGAACGGTGCGCTTTGCACGATGGTGAAGTCTTGGTGCAGTTCTTGTGGCAGTGTTTTGATCGCGGCGGTAAGTTTATCTGGCGCAGCGACAATCATGGCTTTAACGATCGGGTGATCATCTTCCAAAGTGTCAAAGTCTATTTCGGTAACTGGCAGGCCATTGATACTGGCTTCCACTTGGGTGTATTCACTGGTCTTTGGCGTAATTAAACCGTGAATCTGGCTAAACGCATGTGTATTGAGACCAAGCTCTTGAGCCAGTTTGGCAACTTGCTTAGCGGCACGCCCATCAATGATTTTCTGGTGGATAATGGCACCACTGCCGAGTTCTTTTACCATGGAGCCGTTATAGAACAAAACAAACTCGTTATCACCGGAAATACCCAGTTCATCCAGTTTGTCCTGCATGCCCTCTAATGGGCGACCTGATGCCAGTACGACTTTGACCCCGGCCGCTCGTGCTTTGGCAATAGCGTCTTTAGTGCGGGGAGAGATGGCTTTTTGGCTGTTCAGCAAGGTGCCATCCATATCC
>NZ_WXWP01000350.1:0-12269 GCF_009904765.1 Vibrio sp. V39_P1S14PM300 | reverse complement strand
CTTATGGGGTCTGTTTGCGCTTTTCTGGTAGCAATAAACACACGAACAGTACAAGTTCATTTTGAGCAATTATTAACATTCAACCCCACGGTAGTGATTGGACTGTTTTTTGTTTTGGGGAATGTAGCGTCGGCGTATGCTTCAGACGTGTATCGTAAATATCTAATGAATCGATGGCTCTTGGACACTAATTTCGTGTTGTTGGGGTTAGTGTCGTGTCTTGCGTTTGCGTTGATGTCCGTCGATGATGTCGTGGTCGTATTTATGGGTTATGTCGTATTGTGTGGGTTCAAATCTGTGTACCGGCCTATTATCAGCGCGAACCTAATGACTGCACTGAAAAGCAGACAGTCCTTCTCCACGGCAATGTCGATCGCCGCTATGCTGTCTGCCATCATGGGCTTACTACTGAGTGCGCTCTACTCTTGGGGCTTTTCCAATTTCTCAGAGGTAAACCTCATCCTATCGGCGCTGAGTCTCGGGGTTTTCGTGTTGGGAGCTTGGGTAGTCCGACGTCACAATGAAACAATCTCAGAACAACGAGACGTTCGCTCAATGTCTCAGAAAAAGCACTTTGTGAAACGTTTCTATTCACAATGGTCTTACATTCAGCAATATCCGAGAGCAGACGATATCAATCCACTATTCCTACAAAGTGACAACCGCGGCTACCCTTCACCAAAACTCTTGTCGGTTAAAGACAACCAAGTGGAGTGGGAGTACATCAGCGGAGAGTTGCTGTCGAGTTTACATCGTGACCAGCAACGGGTCGTCATTAATGCGTTCTCTCAGCGCTTTAATGACAGGAAGAGCATTCCTCATAACGAGGTTGTGATCCACGGAGATTTGCACCCCGACAACATTCTCGTCAGTGAAGGTCGCATTTACGTCGTGGACTGGGATCTGGCAAGTTTAGGTGATCCGCTCTTTGACGCACTGACCTTAATAACCAGCCCAACACTGGATCTCACCAATCAAGAGCGTGTCGCATTTATCGTCGAAGCCTTCGAGGTAACCGAAAGAGACGCATATGATTGGGTGACAGGTTTTCTTCGTCAAAAAAGTGAACAACTTGCTGATTTTTTAACTGATGATTACGAAGGTGGGTACTTGGCTGACTTGGTCCAGTCCTACCGAAAACTAACCACTAGCTTTGCCTTAAGTAGTTACCATGAGTCTTAAAACCGTCATTGTCAATCAGGGATGTCATGCTGAGTGTGTTCATTGCCCACATGGGCAAGAGCGCTCAATACTTCGTACTAAAGCTACAGAAGAGATCGCGCACGCCCACGAGGATATCATCTTGTTGTCAGGAGGAGAACCACTTGAGCTGACTTATCGAGAGCTACTACCGTTAATTCGTCTATGTGTCGAGAACAAGAAAATCTTTCGTATTGCCACCGGTGGTCATGTACCACTGCCTCCCTTTGTTGAGAGATTGAGACATATACCGTATTTCTCGGGATTTTCTGTTGGCACGGATGTCTTGTTAAGCGAACGTAATTCGCACAGTGTCAGGTTCCAACGTACTTGGGAAGACAATGTTGCTCATCTTCAGTCACTGGACATAAATTTTTCTTTCACTGTGTCATTGTCTCAGGGTTTCAGGCTTGCTTCCATCCTGCCCATATTAGCAAGATGGACCCCCGACTTTTATATGCTCAATTCTATCGATAAAGCAGGGACTGAGAAAATGGAGCAGAGCAAGGCTCAGATTACCGCCATGGGCTATGAGGTTGTGTATGGCTATATCGCTTAAATTGTTGGTGCGTGAATATCCTATACCATGCGCCATTCGCACTGCTTCAGGGACTATTTCTGTAAAGCCAGAAATCTTAATCGCGTTTGCCGTCAATGACCAACTTCGATTTGCAATGGAATTCCCGCTATCACCAAGCGCCGGTGAGTCGCTAGCTAGTCTAAAGTTACGATTCAATGAGTACACTTGTGTCGACTCTCCACATATCCAAAACGCGATCAGCTACTTTGCAAATCTACACTATCGTGCTTTTGAGCTCACACCCAGTCAAACGTCGAGCACCTATCAAACGGTGGGGATTACTCAGAATGGTGATTGGAAACCTGGCGCGGACTACGTCAAATTGAAAACCAGTCCTCATCATTTGAATCATCTGAAAGAATTTCTGAACTTTCACCGAGGTAAAGCGAAGTTTATTCTCGATTTCAACGCGTCAATCCAACACACGGACTTCGCCTCGACGTTGAAGTTGCTCGAAGATGTTGATTATTTTGCTCTAGAACAGCCTCTAAACGAGAATTGTGATATGAACGTGGGACACGCTCATTCTCATATGTTCATTGCCGATGAATCGTTGCCACAACTCTCCTATCCTGAATTGATGAAATATGGTTTCAGTGGATTTGTGTTCAAAGCTTTTCGCAATAACTACTCAGCTTTGCATCACTGTAGTGACAATCGGGAGCAATTGTTTGGTTTAATCGGGACCAATATGTCGGGCCCGTTTGATGTACAGTTGAGCGCTTTACTCAATGACTATATGCCCATTCGTGTGTCTAACTACTCATTACAATCATTTTTCGAGTCGCACCCACTAGAGCACATCGCAATTTACCAAGTGGAAGAGGGTAGAGTGATGCTTACGAAAGAGGCCATTGATTATCTTAGCAGAGCTCCAGAGATCGCAAAGTTTTCTCTTCCCATCTCTCAGTTGGAGGCAAAGTATGATAAATCATGATAAGTTCACCTTAACCCCATTAAGCGTAGGGCACGCGCAGGCCATGTTTGAGGTAGTCCAGCAAGAGCGAGAATATCTTTCTCGCTATTTGTATTGGGTCGATGAAGTCAAGGACGTCGATACCATGACTCGCTACATTCAGCAACGTGTTGGGTTCCCAGAAAATGTGGCTCGATGGTATACTATATGGGTTGATGATAAAATCGCTGGCGTGTTTGGTATACGAACCATTGATGAGCACCGCTCTTCAAGTGAAGTGGCGTACTGGTTAACTCGTGAAGCCCAAGGGCATAATATTACCTGTATTTGTATAGAGCAGGCCAAAGCACAACTCAAACAGGAACATGGCATACGAACATTGGAAATACATTGTCTTCAAGACAACGCAGCTTCTCAACACATTGCGAAAAAGTGTGGTGGTCAGCTTAAAAAGATTAGTCCAAGTTATTGTATTCAAGACGGGGTGGAGCAAAATCTCCTAATTTATCACCTGTCCACCTAATTGGTAGGAAACGAAACTCGTTTAAATTATCTGCGAAAACAGCACATCATTTTGTCTGCTAGCCTTTGTTATCAACTTAAACTCCTTACCAGAACGTTTGGTGTTGCGTGTTCTATAGTGTGTTGATACTTATAAAAAAGTCAGATAACTTCTTCAATCCGTAGTTTCGAGGGTCAAAATCTGGCTTCAATCTCTTTGAATACTTGCCAATTTCACCTAGTTTTGCCCAACCCGATTCATCTCTATAGTTCTGCCAAGCGTGATGCATTAATCGCCATAATTCGCATTCTGCGTCTTGATTAGAGCTTGATTGCACGCCTTCAAGTTCAACGTCTGCATTTAAGTTCTCTATAGCGACAAAGTCGTCACAAGCATTTTTAAACGAAGTCGGAGTCATCGCCTTTCCGACACCAATGACGTGTATCTCCGACTCTCTGAATCTGCTGGCAAGACTTGTAAAGTCACTATCACTGAATATCAAAGTAAAAGCATCAAACCTTTGGCTGTACAAGAGATCCATTGCGTCAATAATCACTAAAGAGTCTGCCGATTTTTTCCAGATGTGTAGGCGAATTGCTGTTTGGCTTGAATCGCCAACTCACTCAAAGGCTGCTTCCAGTTTTTTAGTTGTTCAGCAGAAAAGTCGCCATGTGCACGTTTAACGATGATCTGCCCAAACTAGATAACTCTTCAATAACCAGTTTTAGCTTTGAGGATGGAGTGTTTTCTGGATCAATTAATACAGCGATTTTCTATTGCCCATAACCCGTGCGCACCCCTCCTCTATGTAGTTAGTTGCACTATATAGGCACTAGCAATATTTATTCAAATGTGGGGGCTCAGAAATGTTATGAGTAACAACTCTAAAGAATAAAGGGGCATAATCATTTTAGTCTCACACTGGGCAACCAACTAAAAAGGCTCGCCAATATTCACGTTGGCGAGCCTTTTTCTTTAGTTATGAGGATTAAAGATAACGGCTTTTTAGGTGTTCTTTAAAGTAGTTGGCGTTTAAGGTGTCTCCCGTTGCTTGCTTCACCAGTTCGTCCGTGGTGAGCAGGCTGCCATGACTCCAGATATTGCTTTCCAGCCAACTGAAGATGGGGGTTAGATCGCCGCTGCGAATAGCGCCATCTACGTCCACCGTTTGCTTCATTGCAGCCATAAACTGCGCGGCGTACATCGCGCCCAATGTGTAGCTAGGGAAGTAACCGAATGAGCCATCTGTCCAGTGGATGTCTTGCATACAGCCGTTCTTGAAATTCCCTTCGGTTGAGAGGCCAAGGTAAGACTGCATCTTTTCATTCCACAGCGCAGGTACATCGGTGTGCTGGATATGGCCGTTGATCAGGTCACGTTCAATTTCGTACCTTAGGATCACATGCGCAGGATAGGTGAGCTCGTCGGCATCCACGCGGATAAAATCTTTCTTCACTCGGGTGTAGAGCTTTTGGAAGTTCTGGGTTGAGAACAGCTCTGCATCGTGGTCGCTGAAGTGCTTACCGGCAAGTCGCGCCAAATGTTCGATAAACGCTGCGCTGCGGCCCACCTGCATTTCGAAAAACAGTGACTGAGATTCATGAATGCCCATCGAACGTGCTTCACCGGCCGGTGTTCCAGCCAGGGCTTTTGGCAAGCCTTGTTCATAACGGGCGTGACCAGTTTCATGCACAATGCCCATCAGAGATTGCACGAATTCGCTCTCATCGTAGCGCGTGGTAATACGCACGTCAGTTGGCACGCCGCCACAGAAAGGGTGCACGCTTTCATCCAGACGGCCGTGGTTGAAGTCAAACTGAAGCAGTTTCATCACATCCAGCCCCAGAGCTTTCTGTCTGGCGGTATCGAAGCGGCCTTGAGGCTCAACGAATGCTTCGTGGCTTTGTTTCTCAATCGCTTGATCAATCAAATCCGGTAGCCAGGTTTTCACATCAGCAAACAGTACATCCAGTGAGCCCGAACTGGTGCCCGGCTCGTAGATGTCCAGCATGGCGTCGTATGGGCTAAGGCCCGTAGCCTCTGCGCGGATTTGTGCTTCTTCGCGTGACAATTTCACGACTTCTGCCCAGTTTTTTTCAAAACCCGCCCAGTCATTGTCGCCGCGTTGGGTACGCCAAGCGTGCTCACATTTTGAACCTGCCAGAGATTTGGCCTGAACCAGAGATTCGGGTAACACGTTTGCCTGTTGCCACTGACGTTTCAGCTCGCGCAACGAGGCACGTTCTTGTGTGGTCAGATTTTCGCTTTCTGCTTCGGCAAACCAGTCAGCCAGCTGTGGCTGAGTTAACAGACCGTGAATATGGACAGACAGCTCAGCCATCGCTTCAGAGCGGGCCTCGTTGCCGCCAGACGGCATCACCGCCGCCTGATCCCAGCCGCAAATGGCTGCGAGATGATTAAAGTGAGAGATTTTTTGGGAGTGTTGAACCAACTTGTTGAATGCACTCATAGAACGCCTTCCGTGACTAATCATTAAAATAATTCATATTGAACGGCAATTTTACCAACGATTAACATCTCGACCAAGAAATATCCTGATGCGAGGAGTCGAATGGATAGTATTTGACTGTAAAACGGAGTAATTTAAGTTTCTTATTTGTTTACAAGGATGTCGACGTTGATTGAGAACTTTGAAGCTTTCCTGATAGCCATCACGATTCTTACCCTAACACCCGGTTTAGATACCGCTTTAGTGATTCGCAATACCACCCGTGGCGGCTTTGCCGATGGCAGTGTCACCAGTGTGGGTATTTGTGCTGGTTTGTTTGTTCACGCGACGTTTTCCGCGATAGGAATTTCGGCGATTCTGGCTCAGTCTGCAGAGCTGTTTAATGCCGTCAAAATGGTGGGGGCGGCGTACCTGATTTATCTCGGTATCACCAGTTTGCGTGCCACCATACAGGGCAACGCACCGCTGAGTGTCAATGAGGGAAGTGCTTCGCAACTGGTGGTGAAACGTTCACTGCGCGAGGGTTTTTTGTCGAATGTGCTTAACCCGAAAACCGCGGTATTCTACTTGGCATTTCTGCCTCAGTTTATAAACCCTGAAGGTTCACCGCTGTTGCAATCACTGCTGATGGCCAGCGTGCATTTTGTGATTGCTATGGTGTGGCAATGTGGATTAGCCGGCGCGTTGAACAAAGCCAAATCGCTGCTCAACAGTGCCCGTTTTATGCGTTATATGGAAGCGACCACTGGCGTGGTGCTGGTGGCCTTAGGCGTGAAGCTTTTGGTGGAAGAAGCGCCGTAATCAACCGCGTTCACTCAAACAAAAAATAAGCGCCGATAGGCGCTTATTTTTTATCGTGAGATACAGCGGAATGATTTATGACTGAACCTGCATTTTCGCTTGATTTGGCGTGGCGACCAGTGCGTCAAAGTAGTTTCGGGTTTCTTCGACGATAACCTTACGCAGTGCGATCAGGCCAATCAGGTTTGGAATCGCCATCAGGCCGTTCACGATGTCGGCGATAAGCCAGATCATATCCAGTTGCAGGAAGGCCCCGGAAGCAACCAGTGCAACAAACACCAGCTTGTAAACCAACACCGCTTTGGTGCCAAACAGGTACACCACGCAGCGTTCTCCGTAATAGTTCCAACCCAAAATCGTGGTAAAGGCAAAGAACATCAGGCCGATAGACACCAGCATCGGGCCAAGCGTATCGGAGTTCAGACCTTGCGCGAATGCGTATGTGGTCATCGCCGCACCAGAATAATCGCTCTGCCAAGCGCCTGTTAAGATCAGAGCCAGGCCAGTCATGGTACAGATGATGATGGTGTCAAAGAAGGTACCGGTCATCGAGATCAGCCCTTGCTTCACGCATGAATCGGTTTTTGCAGCTGCCGCCGCCATTGGGGCACTGCCCAGGCCGGATTCATTGGAGAATACCCCGCGGGCAATACCAGACTGAATCGCCAACATGATGCTCGCGCCCAGGAAACCACCGGTTGCAGCGGTTGACGTAAAGGCCGACACCAGCACCAGTTCCACGGCTTCAACCAAACGGTCGGCGTTCATCACGATCACACTGACACAGGCGATGATGTAGAACAGCGCCATGGTTGGCACCACTTTACCGGCCACTTTGGCAATCGACTGTATCCCGCCGAGCGTGACAAAGGCGACCAGCAGAGTCAGCACCACCGCGGAAATTTCACGTGAGACACCAAACGAGATCTCACTGGCATCGATGATGGCATTCACTTGTGGAAACGTACCGATACCAAAGCAGGCCACACCCAGTGCAAAGATGGCAAACATCACCGCCAACGCTTTAGAGCCTACGCCATATTGCAGGTAGTACATCGGCCCGCCGATCATCTGGCCCTTGTCGTCGACTTTGCGGTATTTCACCGCCAGCAGACACTCAGCGTATTTGGTTGCCATACCGAACAGCGCGGCCAGCCACATCCAGAAGAGGGCACCTGGGCCACCAAGTTTGATGGCAGTGGCCACACCGACAATGTTACCTGTACCTATGGTCGCGGAAAGGGCGGTACACAGCGCCGCAAAGCTGGACACATCGCCTTCGGCGGCCGATTTGTCTTTACTGAACACCATTTTCAGGGCAGTTGGCAGGTGACGAAACTGGATCAGGCCTAAGCGAAAGGTAAAGTAAACACCGGTGCCGACAAGCAGAATTAAAAGTGGTGGACCCCAGACTAAGTTGTCGATGGTCTGTAGTAAAGAATGAAAGTGGTTCATGAATTCCCCTTAATTGATAAAGCATTACTAAGGAGAAGAGGGAAAGGGGGAGATCAACGATCTCAACAGATCACTAACGACAGAAAAGCCGCTAGCCGGATAATGTTCTTTCCACTCCTCTGTCCTTTTGCCTGAGAGTTTCACCCTGTTTGCACACGGCTTGCTCCTTCGGCGACCGATTAAACGGTTCTCTCCAGAGGTTCCTCCAACTACAGTCCTCGCTTTCCCGTAAGGGTTTTCTAACCAGGGTTAGAATAAAGCACCTGAAAGATTTACTTCTTCGGCGGGTTAGTTTAACCAAATGTTATATATTGGTTAAAAACCACTCTCCTGCAGTCTTCATCGGAACAATCATCTATTGGTAGATGATTTGCTTTCGGATAGTAACCAAAAGATTTTGTGATGTCACCTACAAAAATCCTGTTTGTCGATGATTTGAGCAGTGGTGAGGCCGAAACTACTTTTTTCTGACCTTTATCCGCACGGAAATGGTATAAAATGGTAGTGTCTTTGCATGCTTAACTCTCTCATTTTGTTAAGGTTGCAAGAGGAATGATGGGGGAGCGTTTCCCTGAACAAGGAGTTGTTATGACTAGACTTTTGGCGATCGCAATTTTAGTAGTAATGGCATTTTTGTTGATCCGCTACCGGACGAACGAAAAATTACGAAAAGGTGTCGTGATCACGCTGATCGCCGGTTTTTTGGTGTATACCGCTTCCATCATTGTTGCTGAACTAACCCGCTGACGAGCAAACGGAGTAACCGAGTGAATAATAGTAATGAGACAAATCAACACGACGAAGATGTAGTAGTGATTGAAGAGCGCGATAAGCGCACTTATCTGTATATTGCTATTGCCGCTGTGCTGGGACTGGCTCTGGGTGGTCTGATTGGCTCAAGCGTCACGGCGAAGCAATGGGAAGCCAACTATCAGGTGTTGGAAGAGAAATACCAGCAGGTAGAAGACAGTAAAAAAGCCTCTGTTGATCAAGCGGCGCAGCGTCAGGCGGCACTGAGCGCTGAAGTGGAAGAGAAAATTAGCGCAGCGGTTGCAGAGCGCGACCAGGTGCATCAGGCCGAGGTCGAACAACTGAAAGCACAAATCACTAAACTCGAAAGCAGCAACAAAACATTGAAAGCTCAGGTCAGCGAAAAAGCCAAGTTGCTGACAGAAGCGGACGACAAAAACATGAAGCTGAATGCGCAGGCCGATATTCAGGCGACAGTGCTGGAGCGCTCACGCGAAGTTTTCCAGCGTGAAGTGAAGGTTAAACAAGAGCTGGCGGCACTGCAATCTGAGCGTGAAAAACTGGTCCCTAAAATTGCCAAGTTGAAAAAAGAGTGCGATGTCTATCTGGAAGGGCGCTCATGGGATGCGAAATCAGATGCGTGTGATAAGCAAGACGAAGCCAACTCTCGTCTGAGTCAATTGGATCAAATGATCAAAGTGCATCAGATGGATCTGCAGCAGATAAAAGCCTTAACCGAAGGGCTGGGCATGTAAGCCAGAGAATCGAACCTAAGCCCCGCATCTTGCGGGGCTTTTTTATTGCGATGTCCCTACAGTTGTTGTGTTGATTTTTCTATCACCTCAGGAGTAAGTTAGTCACAGGCACAGGATGGTGACAGGGTCCTGAACCTGGGGGAATATGACACGTAAAACCGATCAGTTTTGCTTATATCACCTAGGCTTAGAAGTAACAGCATTTCAAATCTGCCTTGATGGAGGATTGTATGAAAGAAGTACCTCGTGACCTAATCCCGGGCACAGTCGTGCGACGAAAAGACTGGACGAAAAATCAGTTCAGTTTGTGGGTGGACGCTGATATCGGCCGCTATGACGCCGGGCAGTTTACGAAACTGGCGTTGCAGGAAGACGAAGACCAGTGGCACAAGCGCGCGTACTCCATGGTGTCGAGCTACCGGGCATCCGGCTCGCATCTGGAGTTTCTGATCATTACCGCTGAGCACGGTAAGTTATCCCCACGTTTACATGAACTGAACACTGGCGATACCGTTTATGTGGGTCAGACGGTATCCGGTTTTATGACGGTAGGCGAGTTGCCTGAGCCAGCAAAAGAGCTTTGGATGCTTTCCACTGGTACCGCGATTGGCCCGTTTATCTCTATTTTGCGTGAGCCTGATGCACTCAGCCATCTGGATAAACTGGTGCTGGTGCATGCCGTGCGTCATGAAGAAGATCTGGTCTACCGAGCAGAGATCGAAGAACTGCAGGAGCACTATCAGGGACGTTTAGTGTATGTGCCGGTTGTATCCCGAGAGCAAGTGCCTTATGCGCTCAGAGGCCGGATTCCTGATTTGCTGAGCAGCGGTGCCATTCAGCAGCAGGCCGGCGCGACGTTGCGGGCAGACAAAAGCTTTGTGTATCTGTGTGGTAACCCGGATATGGTTCACGATACGCAGGATGTGCTGCAGCAATTTGGTTTAGAAAAGCACCTGCGCCGTAAACCAGGTCAATACGCCAGCGAAAATTATTGGTAACAACCACTGCAACATCAGGTTCGCTTTGGCCGAACCTGATGTTTTTGTATAATCTGCCAATCATTTCCTTTGACTCTGTTCCTCATGTTATCCGTTCAACTCAATAGTTTTGTCCATCGTGTGGTAGACAAACAGCACGTGTTGTCGCTGGTACAAGCGTGTGGCGTCAGTCTGAAACGTATTCGACGTTCACGCCATTGGCTACTGAGCGGAGAAGAGCAGAACTTGCGTCAGTTACACCAGCAACTCAGCGCCGATTACTATTGGATTCAGCTTGCGATTGAAAAGCAGTTGCCGGCGCCCAAAGCGACGCCAGCCGAAGTGATTGCGCAACACCCCGGTATTTCGGCATTGGCGTTGGTGGATATGTGTGGTTGTAGCCTCAGTGAAGCGAGGCAAGCGATTGATTTGGCAGAAGGGTTTGAGTGACAGCGCCGCTATCGCCGCGCTGTCTTGATTCTGAGTTGAGTAACTCAGCTCAGTAAATACCCGCTTTTTGAATGGTATGCTGGTTGATGACGCCCACAAAATGGTCGTTCTCGTCCAGCACTGGCAACGCGGTAATCGCACGTTCGCGCATCAACGTTAGTGCATCGAAGCACAGCGCCGAATGGGACGTTGTCACGGCGCCCGGTTTGATCAGGTGACTAATCGCGGTATCCGGTGCGACGCCCTTGGCAAATGAGCGACGCAAATCACCGTCGGTAAACACCCCATGCAGCTTGCCATCTGCAACCACTGCGATTAAACCAAACCCGGTTTGACACATCACTCCCACGGCTTCCTGCAGGCTGGAGTCTGGTGAGCAAAAGGCGTTTTTGTGCGGCGCATCCAGCAGTTGCTCTACACTGGTCAACAAGCGGCTGCCCAAAGAGCCCGCAGGATGAGATAACGCAAAATCATTGTGATCAAAGTTGCGAAGTGTCATCACGGTTAACGCCAGCGCATCACCAAGTAACAGGGTATTTGCCGCACTAGCAGTGGGCGCCAAGCCAAGTGGACACGCTTCTTTTTCTGCCGCGATATCTAGTGCCAGGTTACACTCTTTGGCCAGAAAACTGTTGAGGTTGGCGGTCATCCCTATGGTGGTAATTTCCTGACGCTTGAGCAGTGGCACCATCAGTTTAAATTCATTCGCTTCGCCTGAATTGGAGATCAGGATAACCACATCACCATGACGTGCCATGCCCAGGTCACCGTGTAAGGCTTCTGCCGGATGAACGAAGAAAGCCGGGGATCCGGTGGATGCCAGGGTCGCCGCGATTTTCTTACCAATATGTCCGGATTTGCCAATTCCCGTCACAATCACTTTCCCGCTGCAAGTCAAAATGGCCTGACAGGCATCAGCAAACGACTGGTTCAAGGTATTCAGCAGCCGTTTCGCCTGCTCCAGTTCCTGTTCAATCACGCCACGACCGAGCTGGCAGATTTCTTCAATTGAGTGATGTGTTTCCATGATCATGTCCGGTGTTGTTCGCTCGCTTTGACTTAGCCAATACGGTTGACTAAGCCACGATGTGATTTTCATATCAAAAGCTCAATGCTCAGTTAGTTCGATGAGTGTCTTTTAATTTGAAAGAAATGATGCCATTAGTTTTACACCAAGTGATGAATGATAGGTAGTGACTTGGCTTACATCTGTGACTTAGAGCAGGCATATGCTGTCTGGATAACGGGTCTCGAATGACAAGACGACTGGCTCTGACTATCACGACGACTCGTTTTGTGTTGGAATTAATATTATTAAAAACAGCAAGTTAATCCTATCTCTGGTCGGGTGTCCTATAACTATTCCACATAGGCACTATCGCACTTTTCCTCCTGTTGTCATTGACCGTGATG
>NZ_WXWP01000286.1:0-12271 GCF_009904765.1 Vibrio sp. V39_P1S14PM300 | reverse complement strand
GGGTTGTAGAATCCACGCATGAGTTAAACCAATTATGCAATGAAGTGTATATTTAGATTGACTTCCTCCGGGTGCTAAATCCAATATAAAAAAGATTTATTTTGATATGGAAAAAATATGGAATTCCGTTACCTGAAGTATTTCGTCGCGGTTGCCCAGACACGCCATTTTACAAGGGCTGCCGAACAGCTTGGCATCGCTCAGCCGCCACTCAGTCAACAGATCAAAAAGTTGGAACATGAATTGGGTGTGGATCTGTTTAAACGCTTGTCCAGAGGGGTAGAGCTCACTCGCGCTGGGGAGGTGTTTTATACCGATGCGGTGAATATTCTCGCTGACGCGGAGCGGGCCAAAGCGAAAGTCAGGCAGATTGCGCGCGGCGAAAATACGGAAGTGAAAGTCGGCTTTGCCACCTCAACATCGACTTGTATCCCTGTTCTGGAAAGGATGGGGCGAATTCAGGGCGATGGCATCAACTTGCAGGCCGCTGAGCTGCCCATGCCGGAATTGGCCTCTCAGTTAAAGAACAAACAGCTAGATCTCGCGATCATGCGTTTGCCTTGTTATGCCAGCGAGCCTTTTGAACGCAAACGGCTGTTTGATGATCCGTTTGTTGCTGTGATTCCTGCCGGTCATCCATTGGCGCAGTTTAAACGTATTCAAATGACACAGCTCAGAGAGCAGAAAATCTTATTGTTTCCGCGTGAAACCGGGCCAGCCTTGTTTGATGGCATGAACACGCTGCTTGCAGACGCCGGAATACGGCTTGAGCGTCAATTTGCCGCGCCGCAACTGCGCACCACGATTGCGATGGCTCAGGCGGGGCTGGGGATTGCGATTGTGCCGCGCTCACTGGCCGAACATCTGGACAACTCGGCGGCGGTAGCGGAGATAGAGGACATGCTAATGACCAGTCGGATTGTGGTGGCTTGGGAGGGATCTAACCTCAATAAACAGGCGTTAAAAGTGGTCGCTAAAATCACTCAGGCTGAGTCTGAACAATAACGTCGGCATATTTTGAATCGGACATGTAAACCATGTTCTATTCTATTTAATAGCGCTTAATTTCATTAGTTTTCGCAACAATGAAATTAACAACCCGTTTTATGTGATGTTCCATCAATAGATACGGTCTGTATGCTTACATCATCGCCCTTGCGTTATACTCTGGCAGAAACAGCGCGAAAGTATGGTCAATTGGAGTGACGGAATGAAGCCCTTAAATTTGCAAAATGTTGATACGGAATTGGACTCTCACGTGCTGTCCCAAGTGTTTGAGCATATTGATACGGCCGTCATTATTGCCACGCTTCAACGTGAAATCGTCTGTATTAACAGTGCAGCCAAAAAGCTGTTTGGTTTCAAGGAAGGTGAGGTTATCGGGGCGAGCACGCGCATTCTGTATGCCACGGATGATGAATATGAGACCTTGGGTTTATCACGTTATAACGTTGAGGCTGAATGTATTAGTGATTCGTATATTGCAGACTACAAAACAAAAGGCGGACGAATATTTCAGGGTCAGACTTCTGGTGGCGTTATTAAAAACTTCTCGGGCGAGAATCTTTTTTATATTGCGATGATCAAAGATGAATCTTCTCGATTATCCGCAGAAGAAACATTGAATAAGCTGCATGAAATTACCTCATCGAGACAATTAAGTTTTGAACAGCGCGTTGATGAGATTTTGAAATTAGGGACAGAGCACTTTGGCTTGCCGATCGGTATCTTCAGCAAAATTGACGGCAACGATTACATTGTGCAGCGTGCCGTGCATCCGGATGATGCGTTAGAGACTGGCATGACATTCGAGCTTGATGCGACCTATTGCAGTCACGTGTATAACGCCGATGACGTTCAGGGTTTTCATCACGTCTCAGACAGCGAAGTTGCTACCCATTCGTGTTTTAAGAACTTTGGTCTGGAAGCGTACCTTGGCGCGCCGATTTTTGTTGATGAAAAGCGGTATGGCACGCTGAATTTTTCCAGTCCGGAACCGACCCGTCCGTTTATTCGTCAGGATATTGAGTTAATCCGTTTATTTGCCGAGTGGGTCGGGCATGAAGTCGCACGTAACAATGATTTGCTGGCGTTGGAAAATGCACACGTTCAAATGGAAAGTATGGCCAACACGGACGCGCTGACTGGACTGGCAAATCGAGGTTGCATGGAGCGCATCCTGCTTGAACAGATTCGCATTGCGCAAAATCAACGTACCGAGGCCGTGGTCGCTCTGCTCGATCTCGATCATTTTAAAGCGATCAACGACAGCTACGGCCACCGTACCGGAGACGAGGCGTTGAGAGAATTCGCGCTACTGGCGTCCAAGCTGTGTCGCAAAGAGGATTTCTGTGCCCGCTGGGGGGCGAAGAATTTCTGATCATTTTGCCGCGCACGGGTTTGGAAGGCGGGCGCAGTCTTCTGGCTCGATTACAACGCGAACTGCGTGATGTGAGTGTGACGCATGAAGACTCGGAAGTGAACTTTACCGTGAGTGTCGGGGCAACGGTGATTCGTCAGCAAGACAGCCCGAACGAGTTGCTGACCAGAGCCGACGAGCTACTCTACAAAGCCAAACACAAAGGACGCAACCGAATTGAAACAGGTTGAGCTTACGGCAATCACCATCTGCGCTGACGCGATGGTACCATTTTTAGTGATTGACTTTTATCCGGCGGTATCTTAACTTTGCCGCCGAATGTTTTTATAGATAACTCTCTACCATGATTTATATCCTGTTCAAGAACTTCGTGAGAAGGCTGAGCTCCGCGCAAATACACGATGAAGTGTTGCTCGGAGCCTGAAAAACCAAATCTTCATCAGATGTTGTAATGCGTGAACAGCGCAGGGTAGCTGACATCTGAAAGTAATGGTTAGAGAGGTAGGCCGGTAATGCTTTATCACCGGCCTTTTTTGTGTCTGAAAATCAGAGACATCAATATCGTACAGATTCCAGGGGCCGGTACTTGTTACCGGCCCCTTTTTTATGGTTTAAAAACATGAGTTTATTAGTTATCAAACACCTGGGCTTTCAGGTGGAAGACAAGGTTTTATATCAAAACGCCGATTTCGCTCTCCATCGTGGTGAGCATCTGGGTGTCACCGGACCAAATGGTGCGGGTAAAAGTACCTTGTTCAAGCTATTACAAGGTGAATATCTGCCGGATCACGGTGACATCCTCTGGCAGCCGGGTGTGAAAGTTGGCTACCTCGATCAGCACCTTGAGATTGATCCCTCGCTGTCAGTATTCGACTTTATGGCGACTGCTTATGCGCCTTTACTGGCTGCGGATCGCGAGCTGAATCGCCTCTATGCGCAAATGTCATCAGCGGTGTCCGATGCAACACTGAATCGCGCGGCAGAGCTGCAATCGCTGCTGGAAGAAGGGGGCTTCTACCGCCTGACTCATCGTGTTGAACAGGTGGCGGTGGGGCTGGGTATTCTGCCACTTGGAATGACCACACACATGAGTGGTTTGAGTGGCGGTCAGCGGCATAAAGTGATTTTGGCTAAACTGCTTTTGGAAGAGCCGGATGTGTTACTGCTAGATGAGCCGACCAACTTTCTCGATACGGATCACGTGACCTGGCTGGCGGAGTTTCTCAATCAATATTCAGGTACGTTTATGGTGGTATCGCATGACACGGCATTTCTGAATCGGATTGCCGATGGTATATGCGACATTGACCATCAACAGATCCGAAAATACAAAGGCGGCTACGCAAAAGCGATGGCGCAGAAGGAGCAGGAGACGCTTAACCAGCTTAAGCAATATCAGTCCCAACAACAGAAAATCGACAAGCTTGAAGCCTACATCAGCAAAAACGGTGCGGGTGTGAACGCTAAGATAGCCAACGGCCGCAAAAAGCAGTTGGCGAAAATTGAGCGGGTGAACAAGCCGCAGCAAAAGAGTCAGCCAGAATTTGGTTTTTCTCACGCGCCTTTGAGTGCCCAGACGGTTCTGACCGCAACTCGGCTTGAGATAGGCTATCAACATGCCTTGTTACCGGCGATCAATCTCGATATTCAGCGCGGCGAAAAGCTGGCGATTGTTGGCTTTAACGGCTTGGGTAAGTCGACACTGCTGAAAACGCTGATCGGTCAGCTCAATCCTCTTGCTGGGGACATTCGACAGGCCAACGGCATTCAGTGGGGGTATTTTTCTCAGGACTTACACTGGGATTACCCGGACAGTACTCCCATGCAGGTGATGCGTGCATCGTGTCGTCAGTTGAATGACAAAAGTGCGCGTCAGAAGCTGGCGGAGTTTGGCATCAGCGGCAATAAATCCTTGCAGCCGCCGCGCAGTTTGAGTGGCGGAGAGCAGACCAAGGTAAAGTTGTCGTGTCTGGCGGTCAGTAAATCAAACGTGTTGGTGCTTGACGAACCGACCACCCATTTGGATGTCGACGTAAAAGCGGCGTTAAAACGGGCGTTGTGTACCTACGCTGGCACGGTGATCGTGGTATCGCACGAGCCGGACTTTCTGGCCGACTGGCCGGATAAAGTGATTGATATGGCAAAGATGGAGATGTGTGATGCCAAATAAAATGTTACCCGCGCTGTTGTTCCTGATTGCGTTCTTGGTGGGGGCGGATGAGCTGCTGCTTGGCCCGATTTTGCAACCCATCGGACAGGATTTGGGCGTGCCAGCAGAACGGATCACGTTGTTTATCACTGCCTACAGCTTGGCGATTGCGTTTATCGCCCCGTACTTTGGTCGCTTATCAGACCAATGGGGAAGGCTGCGCATCATGTTTCCAGCTTGTGTGTTGTTCGGTCTTTCTTCGATCGCTACTGGTCTGGTTGGCCAATTCGATGTGGGTTTACTGACGCGGGTGATGACTGGCTTAGCCAGTGCCGGCATGTTGCCGATCGCGTTTGCATTGGCCGGTGATCAACCGGGTGATAAAGCGATGAAGCACATTACTCTGATTCAGGCAGGTCTGACTTTGGGAATGATTACCAGCCCGGCTATCGGGGCTTTTTTGACAGAGTGGCTGTCCTGGCGCGCAGCGTTTATCGTGTTAGGTGCAGCGGCACTGATGGTGGCGGCATTGCTCGCTGCCCAGGGCGGTGCGCATTACGCCAAAAACAAAACGGCTAAACCGGAGCAACCTGCCATGGCGCAACTGCTACGGATTCCGGGCGCCCGCGGAGCGCTTCTGGCAATGGGGCTTGGCCTTGGTGGGGGGATCGGCGTCTTCAATCTGGTGGGACAGCGCTTACGTGATGCCACTGAACTGGACATTGCACTGGTTGGCTTAACGTACGCGGTACTTGGTGGTGTCAGTGTGATGGGCAATATGGTGATGTCGCGAGCCATTCGACGCTTGGGCAGCGGCCGTGCTGTGATGCGAGCTGCACTGGTGGTCTGCCTGCTGTGCAGCGCCTGGGTGTTCGGTGCATCCGCAACGGATGTGTTGATGTTTTTGCCGGTGCTATTTTTCTGGTCTCTGGCCGGGGGAATCGGCTCGCCGGCGCTGCAAAGCCACATTGCGCAGCTGTCAGATTCGCATCGCGGCACTTTGATGGCGCTGGGCATGAGTATGATGCATTTGGGCGTTGCGATCTGGTCCGGTCTGGCGGGTTTTGCTTACTCACTGGGAGCCGTCT
Source organism: Vibrio sp. V39_P1S14PM300 (assembly GCF_009904765.1). NCBI lineage: Bacteria > Pseudomonadati > Pseudomonadota > Gammaproteobacteria > Vibrionales > Vibrionaceae > Vibrio > Vibrio sp. V39_P1S14PM300. The sequence goes on along the minus strand of NZ_WXWP01000286.1, from coordinate 6,654 downwards.
GGCTTGCCGTGTTGGCGGTGGGTTTGTTTGCCGCTGCGATTGCCGTCCTAAAACCAATCCCCGTCAGTGAGGCTGATTGATTGCTCTAAACCAAAGCCGTCGTTTGGGCGGTTTTGGTCGTTGCTCAGTTGCAATCTGTTACAGCATTTAGGATTTTTCTGACTTGATTACTGCCTTGGTCGCATCTAGGGTGTCAGGTATATTCGTTGTGGTTATCGCTCACGAAAACATTGGTCGTAGCCCCGGTATCACATACAATGGGTTGCTTACTGTTGAAGCGAAGTACGAGTTTCGCGGATAAGTGAGTGACACTGCGCAACAGATGGGTTTCAATCACGCTTTCTTAACGAGTCAGATACAGTCAAAGATAGTGTGGCTTTTGTTTCCGCATCTGTATGTTATGAAAATCATATGTACGGTTTTTGAAGAGTCTCCAGTTCGGAGCGGAGTTTTTTATGTTGCAGTCCTTTGAAAATTGGCTCAGTCAATACAACATTCAACTGTCGCAGTTGATTCAAATCGGTGAAGCGCTTGGACTCATTCTGCTCATCGCTATCATCATCCACCTGGTGTTGCACCGTGGTGTGGTGGCCTGGCTGAAACGCAGCGCAGACAAGTCTCAGGCCGTGTGGCGACATGAACTGTTCAGCGGCAACTTATTCAGTCGGGTAGCGCTGCTGATACAAGGGATTGTGATCGGCATTCAGGCCAATCTGTGGCTGTCCGAGGAGAGCGCAATCCGCGAAATGTTGCTGACGATTGTCGCGCTGTGGGTTGTGTTGTACGCGATGTTGTCGCTGTTCTCGCTGCTCAATGTGGTCGATGTGCTGGTAAACCGCACCCAGGTTGGGCGCAATATGCCGACCCGAGGCATCATTCAGAGCGTCAAAATCATCGTTTTTGTGATTGCGGCATTGCTGTTTACCTCCATCCTGATAGGCAAATCCCCGGTGATTCTGTTGAGTGGTCTGGGTGCCATGACAGCGGTCGTGATGTTGGTGTTTAAAGATCCCATTCTTGGTTTGGTTGCGGGTGTGCAGCTGTCCGCCAACAAAATGCTAAGTGTAGGTGATTGGTTGGAGATGCCGAAATACGGCGCGGATGGTGATGTGATCGACATCAGCCTGACCACAGTGAAAGTGCAGAACTGGGATAAGACCATCACAACGATTCCGACTTACGCACTGATCTCTGACTCGTTCAAAAACTGGAAAGGGATGACTGACTCCGGCGGCCGACGCATCAAGCGTAGCGTGATGATTGATGCGACCAGCGTACATTTTCTCAGTGATGAGGAAGTTGCCGATCTGACGAAAGCGCAACTTCTGGAACCGTACATCAAAAACAAAGTTGAAGAGATCACGCTCTATAATGAACAGCACAACGTCGATGACACCAGCACCATCAATGGTCGTCGTCTGACCAACCTGGGCAGTTTCCGCGCGTATCTTGAGCGCTACCTGCGTGCGCATCCGGAAATTCATAAGAATATGACGCTGATGGTTCGCCAGCTTGCGCCATCGCATGACGGTATCTCAATGGAGATCTACTGCTTTACCACCACAACGGCGTGGGTTGAATACGAGCGTATTCAGTCGGACATTTTTGACCACCTGTACGCGGTGATGCCAGAGTTTAACTTGCGTGTTGCGCAGGCGCCGACGGGCAGTGACTTCCGCCAATGGCATCAGGAACGGCCAAAGCCAAACCCACTGGCACAAGTGAGTAACGGATAAAGTAAGAAGCTCCCGCAAGGGAGCTTTTTTTACGCTTGTTGATAATCCTGATCGTGAGTTATTACTTTGAAGGTATGATGTTGATAGAGCCAGATCGCAACACTGCAACTGAAAAGAGTCAGTAACGTCGCCGCCGCCGCGCCATCAATGCCATATCGAGGGATCAGCACAAGGTTGAGTGCAGCGTCCAGACCTATGCCAGTCAAACCAATCCACACGACGTTTCTGCCACGTTTTACGTATTGCAGCCAGGTGGACGAAAAAGCCGCCAGCCCCCAAACAGCATACGCGCCACACAGCAGAGTAAGTGCCTGATTGGCTGCCAGGTATTCCTCACCAAACATTCCGAGCAGAGTATGTCGCAAGGCGAGCAGCACGACAAATAACCCGCCGAGTACCCAGAAAATCAGTTTTTGTGCTTGATGGTAAACGGCCATGCTCTGTTTACTGCCTTCATGAACCGCAATCCCAAGCAGCGGCAGAAACAACCCTGCGATTGTCGTCTGTGCCACCGGCAGAATATGAGCGATCGTCGCAGCGGCGCCAAAATGGCCGACTTCATGCTCTTCGGCCAACCATTCGAGCATGAACAGATCAATTTGATTCAGCGCCACGGTGACCAGCACGGCGGCCATCATGGGAAGCGATTGTTTGAGTAGCTCACGGTGGTTGGTCGGGTGTTTCGCCGCCGCCGATGACACAGAAATCAAAGCCAGTTGACGCAGCTTGAACCACTGCCAACTCACCAGAATTAACACGGCTAACGCGCCACAGGCGATGACCTGCCACAGTGCCAGTGAGCCGAATAGCCAGAAAATCGTAACGATCATGGCGGTTTTTATCAGAGGCAGCGCGACGCGCCATGGCAGGTTGGAGAGGATCAAGAACTTACCGGATTGCAACACCCGGCTGAACAGAGCCGCTGCCGCGATCAGCGGCAATACAAACGACATCAAGACTAAGGGGTGGTGTTGGTCCGAACCGCTGACAAACAGGTGCAGATAACTGCCCGCGTAAGTGACAATGATCAACACAACGGACAGCAGTGTGGCTGTTTTCAGATAAAACCGAACAAACGACCACACCGGACGATTGTTGCCCTGATCTAACGTGGCCGATAACATTTTCGGTGCCACACGATCGCCACCCAGCAAAATCACCATTGACGCCAGCACCGCGTAGGCGTACGCCACTTTATAGTCGCCGTACTCATGGCTGGTTAAACGTCCACTCAGTGTCAGGTTAAACAGATAATCAGCCAGAAAGCTGACCGGAATGGCCGCGAGCAAAATGACACCATTAATGCCAAGCTTGATTGAGGGTTTGGATTCGACCGTCACAGTAGTTCTCTGATTTGATTTAGATAATTCATCTAATGATAACAGGATAGGAGAGTGGAGGGGCTAGGTCACGCAGATTGAGACTCGCGCTTTTCGATGAACTCAATATATGGAGGGTGATGTCACCACTGTTACTCAGACAATAGTGTCATTCCGAATGCGCCAGATACAACTGGCGCTTAGATAGATTAAAGCGAATTCAATTCCAAGACGTTTCTGTTACGTTGACTCCCACATCACATCGCATTTTTCTTTCACGGCGGCGCTGAGCAGTTCGATAAGAGGTAAAGCCCGATGGTTGACACTGATGGCTGGCTCGGCATCTTCATCCGAATCATTCTCGGGTTCTGCGTTGGCAGCTTTACGTTTTTCTACCTCTACCGCGGCTTTGAGCTGCTCCAGTGCCTGAGGGACATCGTTCGCCAGAATAGCGCCGGGTACGGTTTCACTGTGTCCCATCAGTTTTAGCATCTGCAAGCCCACATCACCAAACATCGTAATGTTTGCATATGCCTTACAGCGAAAGGTAATTAACATAGTGAATCCTCTTAAAGTGGACCAATCAGGCTTAGCAGCTAAGCTGCAACACTCTGATTCGCGTTGATAATCTCTATAAACCATAGCACAGCCATGTTTACTGAACATACGATAATGTCACATCAACATCCGCTGATGGCCTGAAATGTTCGGTGTGTTCATTTTGGCCCAAAAGTACTGTTTTTCGTCACAAAGCAGACTGTCAGCAACATCGCGCATTCCGCATACTGCTCCCACATCAGGCAATCGCGCCTGTAACGAAAACACGTGAGGAGAACGAGAATGAAAAAAACAGCAGTTTGCAGTGCACTGGCACTTTCAATGGCAACGGCCTCGGCCGCCGCGGAATCTACGAATGCCACGTCAGCGCCCACGATCCGGACGATGACTCAGGCTCAAGCGCCGACAGAACTCCATGCAGGTTCCACCGCGGTGCTGGTGATTGACTTTCAGAACGAATATTACACGGGGCGTATGCCTATTCCGAATGGCAAGGAAGCACTAAAAAAAGCCAAGCAGGTGGTTGGTTTTGCGCATCAGAACAAGATGCCCGTCTATTTTGTGCGTCATGTGGGGGCTGCTGACGGTCCATTGTTTGCCGAAGGAAGTGTGAACGCGGAGTTCCATCAGGATCTGCAACCGTTGGATACCGATTTTGTCATCAACAAAGCAACCCCAAGCTCATTTGTTGGCACCAACCTGGACCAGCAGTTGAAAGAGAAGGGGATTAAAACTTTGATCATTACCGGCCTGATGACTCACATGTGTGTGTCTACAACGGCCCGTGATGCCGTGCCGATGGGCTACGAAGTGATTATCGCGGAAGACGCCACGGCTACTCGTGATTTGGCTAACTGGGATGGAAGCGTGGTTGATCACATCACTTTGCAACGCGCTGCCATCGCAGGTGTGGCCGACGTGTTTGCTGATATTAAGACCACGCAAGCAATCGTAGACATGCCAGTGATACGATAACGAACTGCATGCGTAACACCGCCAGCTGATACCAAAATGGGTATTAGCTGGTATCTTTGAATGAAACGACGCAAAAGGAATACTAGGCAGATGATACATGCAGTGAGCAAGCCCGAATCAGGCCACCTTTCAAAAGTGACGATTGGTATCGTGGTTTTTGATGGCATTATTCCTTTTCATTTGTCGGTGCCGTACGAAGTGTTTGAAAAAGTCTTAAATGTCGATGGAACGCCCGCTTGTGAGATCACGATCTGCGCGGCGAAGCCTGGGGTGCTAAAAACCAGTGCCGGGTTTTCGATGATCGTCGAAGAGGGGCTAGCAGCGATGAGTTCAAAAGACATCATCATCGTGCCAAGCTGGGACGACCCCGCACATCAACCAGAAGCGTGTATTCTTGACGCCCTGCAACAAGCTCATGCCAGAGGGGCCCGTATCATAGGTTTGTGCATGGGGGCGTTTGTGGTCGCGGCGGCTGGATTACTTGATGGCCGAACAGCGACCACGCATTGGCGCTGGGCACAATGTTTTCGTGATCGTTATAAACAAGTATCGGTTGATGAGAAGGTGCTTTACATCGACAACGGCGACGTTGTTACCTCCGCGGGTACCGCTGCCAGCATTGACTGTTGCCTGCACATCGTGCGTCAGATCTGGGGTTCACAGACGGCCAATGCGGTCGCTCGGCATCTTGTGGTACCGCCACATCGACAAGGTGGTCAGGCGCAATATATTGATGTGCCCGTTCCGGCTGTGAACCAGCGTGAGCCGTTATCCGCCATAATGGAGTGGGCGATTGAAAACCTTTCCATGCCGCTTACGGTCGACGTTATGGCAGAAAAAGCATGTATGAGCAGGCGCCACTTCACACGCCGCTTCCAACAAGCCACGGGTAGCAGCTTCTCGCAATGGTTAGTCAATCAACGTCTGATGGCCGCGAAGCACTATTTAGAAACCACAGATCAAGCCATAGACCGCATTGCCGAACAAGCGGGTTTTGCTTCGGCCACGTCGTTAAGACGACATTTCCGACAGCAATTTGATATCTCGCCGGCAAGTTATCGGCAGGTGTTTAGGGGAGAACGTGGTAAGAAAAGTTCTGCCTAAAGGTGTTGCGGTCATAACAAAAGGTCACGGCGTCACTTCCGGAGCAGATGGATACAGAAAGGGCAGAAACTTTTGAGTTCTTCCGCCTAGCATTGAGATGAAAGGACTGCCTAGAACGTTTTTGGACAATAACGTTTCAATGACTTTGCTAAATTAGTATTTAATGGATTACTTTTAATATTGCAAAGCCTCTAACGGACTGGCCATAATCAATCACCCACTACACGCTACCCATATCAGCCGTGGTTTTGATTTCTTAGGTTTTAATCATAGGAAGTACAAAGGGAAAGTGCTCATTAAACCGAGCAAATCCAGCACACTGCTGTTCTTGAGTAACTTGCGCGAACTCATCAAAAAGCACGCAACTATCCCCGTCAACGCTTTAATCAAGTTGATAAATCCGAAACTCAGGGGCTGGTCGAATTACTATCGACACTGCGTTGCGAAACAGGTTATTCGGATATGTAGGCCACAAGCTATTCCATATGTTATGGCTCTGGGCTAAAAGGCGTCATCCAACAAAATCTAGAACTTGGATCGCCCTTGAATATTTCATCAACCGTCAAAGTCAATGGCAATTTCACGGTTGGCAGAAGATCATGAATATGGATTGTCAGTTCAATCTGTTTCAAATAGTTAAGGTGCCAATAGAGAGACATGTGAAAATCACGAGTGCCGCTACGCCTTTTGATCCTCAATATCAAGAATACTTGCCTAAGAGAAAATCAAAGAAACAATACCGTAACTCTTGGCATGAGCCTGCTCTCGCTGCTTCATAAGTTGCTGGGTGCCAATTGGTGCCTTGCTCAGTGCGGTGAAAGTTGCGCGCTGGGCTCTTAGAGGGACGACACTTGGTATCAGGTGTCGTCTACTCGACATAGATGCTTTAGCGAGAGCCATCTTTCGCCAGTTATTATCTTTGTTTTCACTACAAATTATAAACTTACTTATATCCTCCTATG
>NZ_WXWP01000096.1:0-39542 GCF_009904765.1 Vibrio sp. V39_P1S14PM300 | reverse complement strand
AACCAACACTGTATAGCGAGAACTCGTTTATGGCCTAGATCCTAGTTATGGCGAGTTCTTTCTTCTCCAATACTTATTAAGGAGCAATATGAATCGAAAGACTAATAGAAAACTATATTGGTATTACGTCCTGCGTGAGCAGAAAATACCGCAAGAACAAACTACTTATGTTCTAAATCCGCTATCACCTTCATCATAAAAGACCCTTGGTCTGCCACCTTTCACTAGCTAAACAGCGGTGTATTAAAACGCCATACCTTACCCAGAGTGCATACCAGTCTCTTTGATTTGGATTTTTCATTCTGTGAGTCAACCAGTACTGGTGAAATTAACGATTCACAAGGTTTAATCCTGAGGGACGTTTTGTGTCAAACCATAGACTGAGGTTTCACTTTGAAGAGAAAGCAGCCAGAGCTAAATCACTAAAAAGCAGCAATGATGCTAGAGATGATAAGCCGGATAACATCCACCAGATAAGAAGAAAGATCGAAGACATTCTGCTGGAACGTCAGCAGAACACGTTGTTAGACCTTTGATGTAAAGAGGACTTTATGCGCAAACCTAAAAGAAAAACTGGCAATAAAACGAAGAAAAGCGATTTCGAAGAAAGATTCGCAGTAATGGTCGGGAACTACCATAAAGCCAAAGAGGTACTCGATTCCTTAGAAGAGGGTACGGCTGAGTACGCAAAGCAGAAGAAGCAGTGTGATGCGCTTTTTGCAAGTGCTGAACGTTTTATTAGCAAACAATAATGAGAGCATCTCCACGTTCCATTGATGCACAGACTCATTCCTTTCCTATCTATGTTTTCAAATTAGCTGGCTTTTAGCCGGCTGATTGCTCTCCCCAGCTTTAGAGAATTCGAACTTAGAAGCCCTTAATTCAATGTTGAACCACGTCTTCAAATAGGGGCGAGTAAGCCGAGTTGCTTACCAAGTGGAGTTGCATTTCGCATCTCCGCCGATCACTGAGTGTAGAAATCTAATCTGATGGCTCATTCCTATGACCAGCTTTGACTCACTGTATACCGCCGCACCTGAAAAATTGGGTCGCGTAGGTGCAGAGTTCTTCTTTGGTTATAAAAACAACTTCGTATTAAAAGTAAATAAAAACAATCTATTAGGTTTTATTTCAATAGGGGTGTCTTCTTCGATTTTGAACCTGTCATCAGTGGTAGTACTGAGTTTCATGTGATTTTATACAGTATCACTTGACGCTATAGGGATTCGAGTTATACTGGTTTTACATACAGTAACTACTGGAGGTGACGTATGTTGTGGGAAACCTTAGAAAGAGTGAACCGCTTACGCCAGCAGGCGATGTCTGATTCAGAATTTATCCAGTCTGCGAAAGAGCATCAAAAAGCTCTGGAAGCGCAAGCTTATTGTTACCAGTCAGTTCTACGTAAAAAACCGCAAAGCAAAAGTGAAAAGACACTGGCTGACATTTATGATCAAGCCGAATTTGGGACCAATCCAACGGGAACCCAGCACTGAGATAAAAGCCGCATTCTGCGGCTTTTTTTGGTTTTCTCTGATGTTATAACCCGTTACTGATGGATGTGTTGGTTTGACCCAGTGCACAAGTTATTGAAATGATTCTGATATAAACGGGACATTTTACTGAAATCACCTAGCTTCTAAGTGTACGCTCAATGTCCATGAAATAACTAAGGAAAAAGTTATGAAGCGTTGGTTTCGTCAGTATCCATTTCACATTATTGTCAGTTTTGTTGCAGGGGTGCCGTTACTCCTCACGGTCGCGCTGGCGATTTATCTCAGTAGTGGCTTTTTTGCTACTAAAGAAGCCGCAAACGCCGATCGCGAGGCGGTTCACCTGGTTATGCTGTATGACAACCTGGCACACAATCTGGCGGTTGAGCGAGGTCTTACCGCGGGAGTGATAGGCAGCCAGGGAAAGGGAGAGCAGGTTCAGGCGTTGAAAAAACAACGTCAGGTCGCGGATCTGCATATTAAGGCGTTACTGAGTTTTCAGCCTGAGTATCTTTCTCCTGCCTATGTGAACGATCTGGGGCAAGACGTGAAATCACAACTGGCGCAACTCAATAACGTACGTGGTCAGGTAGACCAACTGCAGTTGTCTGTTTCTCCGTTCGCTTATTATTCCAACATCAATCAGTTAGCGATCGATAACGCCGGTGCGTTGCTGTCTAAAATTCATTTGTCGGATATGGCGCAACTGGGTAAGTCGCTGGTGGCCGTAGTGACCATGAAAGAGCGTGCTGGTCAGGTACGAGGCGCTTTGAATGGGGTGTTCGCCAGAGGCAGTAGCACAGAATCAGTCTACGCCAATATCAACAATTACATTCAAACGGGCGGCTACGCGGAACGAAACGCTCGGTTAAGCTTGCCAGTTGATATGATGCAGAGTTTAAATCAGGCCAAGCAGAGCAAAACGTGGCAAGAAGTGGAAGCTGTTCAGCAGGCATTTTTGAATCAGAGCGATACGCTGGATTCGGTAAAAGGACCAGCTGCAACTCAGTGGTTTGCTATGGCTACTGAGCGCATCAAATTGATCAATCAAGTCCGCAATCAGATCCAGCAAGTCATGCAAACTCAGGCAGATAATCAAGCACGGCAGGCCAGCCAGATGGCGTGGTTGACGATGTTGCTGTGTGGTGTCAGCGCCGTGCTTCTCTCCCTGTTATTGATGATGAGTGTCTCGAGCTTGAAAGCCCGGGTTGGCGGTTTGACTCGAAAGCTCCAGGTGATGTCGGAAGAGCGCAATCTGGCTTTACAACTGGACGACCAGGGAAAAGACGAAATAGCGCATATCTCATCGAGTATCAACCGGCTCAATCGCACGCTTGGGTCGCTGTTATCCAGCGTTACTGAAGCAGATCAACAAAGTCAGCAGCGTTTGGACCAGGTGGTTTCACGCTCTGTTGAGCTGGGTAAGAGCAGCGAAGCCACGACTGCAAAATGCACGAATATCGCTGCATCCATGACTGAACTGGCCCAGTCCAGTAACGAAATTGCTTCATCGGCGACACGTGCATTGGAAGAAACGGAATCCATGACGCAACAGGTGATGGTCTGTTTGTCGCAGAGTAACTCGTCGTTCTCCAATGTGGAAGCGCTCGCGCAACAGATCGGTGAAACTCAACAATGCATGCAACAACTGGAACAGGATGCCGCGCGGGTCAGCAGCATTGTCGACACCATCAATGGTATATCAGAACAAACTAACCTACTGGCCCTCAATGCCGCGATTGAAGCTGCCCGCGCTGGAGAACAGGGGAGAGGCTTTGCCGTTGTTGCTTCTGAGGTTCGGGATCTGGCGCAGCGCAGTAAAGAAGCCACAGAACACATCAGCGAATTACTGAGTAAAATTTGCGATAACACCAACCGTTCAGTGGACAACATGCGTAAGAGTCGTGAAGCCAGTGACAATACGTTCGAATCTGTGAATACCACCAAGTCCAGCGTCTCGGAACTTGAGCACGTGATAGAACTGGTTAATCAGCACATTACCAGTATCGCCAATGCGACGGAAGAGCAGTCTAAAGCGTGCCATGAGGTGGATTTAGATGTGGATACGCTGACGGGGATTGCGGAAGAAACCGGTCAACTCGCCTCTGCGCTTAATCAGATCGTCGATGGTTATCGGGTAGACGCCGCCCGAGTGGAAAGTGAACTGACGAAGTTTAAGCTGGCCTGAATCTGATAGACGAACAAAACAGCCCCGTTAAGGCTGTTTTGTTATCAAGCTTGCCAGGTAACACACTGGACGCGCTGATCCTGTATCTCTAGGTGGCAGTGGAGGTGAGGTCTGATCCCGTAAGCTCGCAGTGAGGGCGCCGCTTCGAAGTGCAGCAGTGAATCGTTGTGCTGTATCAATGTCACCACGTCAAATTCGAGCACGTCACCCACTAAGGGAAAGAGCGCTTTGTACAGAGCTTCTTTCGCCGAGAATATCGCGGTGACAGCCATTTCTCTGGAAAGTCCCGCAGCCGTCATGATCGCCAACTCACCTTCTGTGGCCACCAAAGGTTGAATGTCAGCACTTTGCTCGATTGTCACTATCGTTTGAATATCAATACCGGGACGTAGGACTGACGGATTGCTGCACGCAACCAGGGCCACAGCCTGTTCGCCACTGTGTGAAATTGAGCCGCAGAAGCCGGGTGGGAAGGCCGGTGTACGATCAGGGTTGAGGGGGATGGAAACGGGCACTTGATTGAATGCTTTAAGTGCGGTGTGGGCGGCCAGGCGCCCGGCAAAAAACTCGGCCTGGCGGGGAAGCCGGCTGGCCGAAATTTGTGCGGGGCAGTCGATGCCAGCGATGACAAACCAACTTGGGTCAAACTGGCTGTGATCAAAACCAACCCGGGCGAGGTAAAGAGGATGCTTTTCCTGTACACCAGCTATCTCCGACACGACACACTCCACCCGAGCGGCACCGAACCGCCATTGTATGGCACTGTCTAATGCCCTTTTTATCATAAACTTATCCTACCTAGCCTGTTGCCAACCCTTTAGATATCAGGGATATAGCCTAATCTTTTTAAATATTAATGCAAATGAAAATGGTTTGCATTTGTTTGTTGGCTGTTATATAAATCACCCCTTGTTAATCTTTAAGTTACAACCGATTAACCCCAGAATTAAGCAGGAAAATAACAGGATAAAATATGCTCGCGGCAAAAGAGCTGGAATTTCACGTCGGTGACAGGGCGCTGCTGAAACACTTTGATATGGCGTTTGAGCCAGGAAAAATCTATGCCCTGGTTGGGCATAATGGCTCTGGAAAGTCGACTCTGCTTAAGCTATTGGCTCAACAGCAAAAAGCCACCGGTGGTGAAGTCTTACTCGACAAAAAGCCCGTCTCACAATGGAGTGACAAGCAGTTTGCCCGGCAAGTGGCTTATTTACCACAACATCTGCCGGCGACAGACAGCCTTTCAGCCCGTGATTTAGTCAGTTTTGGTCGCTATCCCTGGCATGGTTTGCTTGGGCGCCTGAACGGTCAGGACAAACAGTACATTCAGGAAGCGATGACACTGACCGACACACTAAAGTACGCCGATCGTCTGGTGGATACCCTGTCTGGTGGTGAACGTCAGCGTGTCTGGTTGGCGATGCTTCTGGCACAGCGCACCCAGTATCTGCTACTGGACGAACCGCTTTCTGCGCTGGATGTGGCGCATCAGGTCGAGATGTTGAACCTGATCAAAAAGCTCAGCCAGGAGCTGAATCTCGGCGTCATTATCGTCATTCATGATATCAATATGGCCGCTCGCTTCTGCGATCACATCGTTGCGCTGCACAGCGGAGAAATGATCGTGCAAGGCAGTGTGGAACAGGTATTTACTGAGCCTCAGCTCAACCAGATATATGGCATCGAGATGCACATTACGGATCACCCGGCTGGCTATCCGGTGGCCATGCCATGTTAAGGTTATTCCCATTCTCTCGTCTGATGATGGTGGCGAGCTTGTTGATGGCGCAAGGCGCTTTCGCCGAGGCTCAGCAGCTGTCTTCTCCCATCAGCCCGCGGGTGATGTCGATAGACTGGACACAGACCGAAACACTGCTGGCTTTAGGACTGACGCCGGTAGCATCTGCTCAGCAGGCGGATTACAACGCCTGGGTTCGCAGCCCACGCTTACCGGACACCACGGTGGACGTCGGTTTGCGTACTCAGCCAAATCTGGAACGTTTGTCTGAACTGGATCTCGATACCATTTTCATTTCACCTCGTTTTCAATCCCTGGAGCCGCAGTTGTCGCGTGTTGCCAGAGTAGAATCCGTACCGCTTTACACCGATGGAGACATCAGTTGGTCGGCACTAAAAACATTTACCCGGACGCTGGCGCGTCTCACAGAACGTGAAGGTGCAGCGGAAAGGGTTATCCATGACGCGGAGCAGACATTTGCAACACTGAAACAGAAACTCCCGCAAGGCACTCCTCCGCTGATTATGATCCAATTTATGGACAGCCAGCATGTGCGCGTGTTCGGTAACAACAGTTTGTACAGTATTGCGATTAACCAGCTTGGTCTGGAGAATGCGTGGAAAGAGACCACCAACTCTTGGGGGTTTGGCTTGATTGGCATTGATCGCCTGCAGGGGCTGTCAGGACAACTGGTGGTGGTGGAGCCGCTGCCAGCCGGTGTCAGTGAGCATCTGGAAAAGGATGCCTACTGGCAGTATCTGGTCAAACAAACCGGGCATCCGGCTTTGCGAGTGCAGGCCGTGTGGAGCTTTGGTGCCATTCCGTCGTCGGTTCGTTTTGCCACCCTCATGACTGACACTCTCACGCGGGAGGTGACGCAATGAGCCTGCGTTCAACATTGTTAATCGCGTGTTTAACGGGTTTTGTCGCCCTGATGATGGGGTTGCAAATTTCGGTTGGCGACAACGTTAGTCTGAACCTCGCCAGCATGTGGCAGGTTGACTGGCAAACGCCGCTTTCTGTCAAACTGCATCTGACCTGGTGGCCGCGGGTGTTTACCACTTTGATCGCTGGCGCGGCGTTAGCCGTGGCTGGGGTGTTAATGCAGCAGGTACTGCGCAATCCTTTGGCGTCTCCATCGACACTTGGTGTGGCCAGCGGTGCCAGTTTCGCCTTGATGATGGCCACTCTGTACGCCCCGTGGTTAATTGAATTCTCTCATTCACTGGTCGCTTTGGCTGGCGGAGTAGGGACCATGGCGCTGGTGTTTGCATTATCTTGGCGTCGTGCACTTTCCCCAACTGTGGTGGTGGTATCCGGCTTGGTCATCAATCTTTATTTTGGCGCGGTAAGCACCGTGTTGTTGATGATGAATCAGGATCAACTGGCCGGTCTGATGATTTGGGGCGCGGGCTCATTGGTGCAGACCGGCTGGCAGGATGTTAGCTACCTGGCGCCCCATATCGCCGTCGCAGCTGCAGCCGCGTTTCTGTTTGTTAAGCCCCTCAGCCTGCTGGAATTATCTGAACAAGGGGCGAAAAGTCTTGGCGTGTCGCTGGCGAAACTACGAGTGGTCTGTCTTGGCTTAGCGGTCATGCTCACTTCCTGGGTCGTTGCCAGTGTCGGTGTGATTGGGTTTGTCGGGCTGGCGGCACCGGCCATCACGCGCAGCCTTGGTGTGCATCGTCTGGTCCCTAAACTGTGGGTATCGATGCTTCTTGGCGCCTTGTTGCTAACTCTGACCGATTTATTGATCCAGCAGCTTCCTGGGGTGATGGCAATGGTGATCCCCACTGGCGCTGCAACAGCCGCGCTTGGAGCGCCGTTATTACTATGGATGTTGCCTAAGCTGTCAATGCGTAGCCAGACGCAAACACAGACTGTGCTTACCCGACACAGTGAGCGGGTCACTCCGCTAAGCAAACATACGATTCTCGCTATCATCGCGATGATTGTGCTGGGGCTCTGCCTGTTCAGCACAGTGTCACGCCAGAGTGACGGCTGGCAATGGCTGGTGACGAGCGGACAATGGTCATTACTCGAATGGCGTATACCTCGGCTAATGGCGGCGGCCTTAGCGGGAATCATGTTGGCAGTGGCTGGTACTGTGGTGCAGCGCCTGAGTGGAAACCCGATGGCTAGCCCAGAGGTGATTGGGATCAGCTCAGGGACGGCACTGGGATTGATCATCGCCATGTTTACCGGGATGGGCGCAAGCTTGTTTAGCCTCTATTTAGGTGGTTTGTTGGGGGCAATGGCATCGCTGGGTGTGATTGTGCTTCTCAACCGCAAATCCGGTTTTCAACCGGAACGTGTGCTGCTGACCGGCGTTGCCATCACAGCCTTGATGAACGCAGTGCAAAGCTTTGTGCTGGCAGGGGGAGACCCACGCAGTTATCAGGTGCTGGCCTGGTTGTCTGGTTCCACTTATTACGTGACCGAACAAACCTTGTTGCCGCTATTTGTATCTGCTTTGGTGCTCACGGCTCTTGGCTTTGCCAGCGCTCGATGGCTGGATATTTTGCCGCTCGGGCAGGAAAGTGCCAGAGCGTTAGGCATCAAAGTCGGGCGATCACGAGTCCTGCTGTTGTTGCTGGTGGCGTGTTTGACCGTCAGTGCCACATTGGTGGTGGGCCCACTGAGCTTTATTGGCTTGATGGCCCCGCATTTGGCCCGGCTGTTTGGCTTTAGTCGCGCAAGAGAGCACCTGGTGTGTTCGGCACTGATTGGCTGTGGGCTAATGCTGTTTGCCGACTGGCTGGGACGCCAGTGGCTTTACCCGCAGGAAGTGCCGGCCGGTTTGGTGGCGTCATTGATCGGCGGGTTGTACCTGATGTGGGGACTGCGTCGACTTTAAGAAAAACCTAACCCTCCCGGTTTGCCGGGAGGGTTAAAAACGCTGTGGATAGGGCGTTGTTCATTATCTTGTTGATAATGATAATCACAATAATAATCAATAGATGGATATAAGATGAAATTACTTGTTCAGTTGGCGCACAAGCAAGCGAAAGCCTTGGTGCCGGTGATTCTGCTCAGTGTCACCAGCGCGTTTCTCAGCGTGGGTGTGATTGCCTTCATCCAGTACGAACTGCTGAGTCAAACCACTGATATTCATAGTGCGATTGGCTGGTTTGCGCTGTTGCTGATAGCGTTGCTCTTGACTGCAACGATCGCTCAGGTCGCATTGCACAAGCTCGGTCACCAGTTTGTTTTCAATAAGCGCTGTCAGTTGGTCAAACAGCTGATCAATACTGATATTGAGCAAATTGAAGAAGTAGGCAGTGCTGGCGTACTGGCTTCGCTGAATACTGACATCCGCAATGTGACGATCGCATTCGTGAATCTGCCGGAATTAATTTATGGCATGGTCCTGACCATCGTGGCGTTGGCGTATCTGGCTTTTCTGTCGTTGCCGTTGTTTGGTGTCAGTCTACTGATTCTGGGGCTGACTGGTGTGGTAGGATTTTCTTTGGTGACCCGCATCAGTAACCATGTTCGCCACGTTCGTGAGTTTGATGACAAACTTTACAAAGATTATCAGGCGTTGATTGACGGTCGCAAAGAGCTGTCTCTTAACCCAAACCGCGCCCGCCGTTTTTTTGATGACGAATTTAGCCTCAATGCCACGGGATACCGTGACGAAATCACCCGGGCCGATATTCTCAACGGCTTTGCGGCTAATCTGACCAATACCGTTATTCTCGCCCTCATCGGCATCAACTTTTACCTCTCTATTGGGCTTGGCTGGGCTGGATTTGATATCGCATCTACGTTTGCTTTGGTGATCCTGTTTATGCGTATGCCGTTGATGTCGGCGGTGGGCGCTTTGCCGGCTCTGGTGAACGCGAATGTTTCGATGCGTAAGTTGGAAGGTTTGTCGCTCAACCGGGATGAATCGTTGTCCTGCGTCGATCCGGCGCCGCAACCCTTTGAATCGCTGGCGCTGAATCAGGTGACGTACCGTTACCGCGCCGACGGCGATGACCAGCCCTTTGCGGTTGGTCCGATAGACTTCTCTGTCAAGCGTGGCGAGATGATTTTCATCATCGGCGGTAACGGCAGCGGTAAGTCGACGTTTGCCCGTCTGCTGACCGGTCTGTATCGCCCACACTCGGGCGAGGTACTGCTGAATGGTCAGGCAGTACCTGAACAAGAGTGGCAGCGCTATCGTCAGCAGTTTTCGACGGTGTTCAGTGATTTTTACCTGTTTCATCAGGTCACCGACGGTCAGGGGCAGGATGTAGACGCGTCACTGATCGACGACTGGATGACTCGCCTGGAAATGGCCCACAAAGTGAGCCATCAGCAAGGGCGGCTGTCGGACGTACGCTATTCACAAGGGCAGCGTAAACGTCTGGCGCTATTAATGGCGATTGCCGAGCAGCGCGGCTGCATGCTGCTCGACGAATGGGCCGCCGATCAGGATCCGCGCTTTAGAAAACTGTTCTATCACCAGTTATTACCACAATTGAAACAACGCGGCGTAACGGTCATTGCTGTGACGCATGATGATCGTTATTT
The DNA here is from genome assembly GCF_009904765.1 of Vibrio sp. V39_P1S14PM300. Taxonomy (NCBI): domain Bacteria; kingdom Pseudomonadati; phylum Pseudomonadota; class Gammaproteobacteria; order Vibrionales; family Vibrionaceae; genus Vibrio; species Vibrio sp. V39_P1S14PM300. Next base: position 29,602 of record NZ_WXWP01000096.1, on the reverse strand, counting down.
CGACGTGGCAGACCGAATTTTTAAAATGGACAGCGGTCAGTTGACCGAACTGGATACGACCGACCACAGCCAAACCAGACAGGCAATGGCGAACGTGGTCGCGTGAGCACAGCATTAGCCATAAAAACATTAAAACAAAGATAACAACGATCGAGTTGAGGAAATTATGAGTATTGACAGCCCTAACACCGAATTTACTGTAGTCATCAACCCACAAGAACAGTACAGCATCTGGCCGACCTATCACCCGGTACCACAAGGCTGGAAAGAAGTCGGTGTCATTGGTGACAAAGAAACATGTCTGGCACATATCCGTGAAGTCTGGACCGACATGCGACCAAAAAGTTTGCGCGACGCGCTGGCCGAAATAGGCGAATAGCGACTGACTGTCACTTCGGCAGTCTGGAAATCAACAACACACTTTTTGGGTAGTAGTATGTCAGTGGACGATATCGGTATGGCTCCGGCGCAGGCGTCGCAGAGCCCGCTTTCTTATTCTCAACAGCGTTTGTGGCTGTTTCATCAACTTAAGCCGGAAAGCCTGGCTTATAACAACGGTGGCTTACTGTGGCTGACAGGTAAAGACGTCAGCAGTACAGGTATTCAAAGTGCTTATCAGGCCATGCTCGACCATTTCTCCGGTTACCGCTTGCGATTTAATCAGCGAAACGGAGAACCGTATCAATACATTGCCTCGCCAGACGTTACACCGCTCGAGATCCTCGATTTCAGTCAACACGCCGACCCGGCGGCAGCGGTGCAGCAAGATGCCAAAGCTCGCGCTTTAGCGCCGTATGCACTGCTGGGACACAGCCTGGTTCGCGGCTGCATTTATCATTTGGGCAGCGATCAATATGCTTTACTCTTGGCGGCCCATCACCTGATTGTGGACGCCTGGTCGTTAAAGCTGTCGGTGGAGTTTATCGCCTCCGCCCTGCAAGGGGCACCTCTGCCTAAAGCTTCAGACACCTCTTATCTGGACTTTGTTGCTGAGGAAGCGTGCAGTGACGATGAGCTGGCTCAACGTGCTCAGGCGTGGCAGGCACTCTCACTAATTGGTGATGAGCCGTGTCGTCTCAGTAGCCAGAGTGAACCTTCGTATCGTGCAGCCCATTATCTGCATGAGCTGGACGTGAACACAGCAGCCGAACTGAATCAAGCAACCAAATGCCACGGTATCACCCGTTTTGAATTACTCTCGGCGGCACTGTCTCTGACCCTTCAGCGGTATACCAATCACACGCATCCTAGCTTAATGGTACAAGCACTGAACCGCAGTGCGCGTCATCGCCGTAATGTCGGATTCTATGTCAGTAATGTCGTGCTTGGTCAGCGTTGTGAAGCCACAAGACGTGTGAGCGATTATCTGCAAGCCACGCGTGCCACCCTGAAGCAATCCCTGCAATTTGCGGCCCAACCACTAGAGAAGCTGTGTGGCGAACTGGCGCTGCCGACGTTTGCGTTTAACTTTCGTAGTCACGGTGAGGGGCTGAATGTCACGACTGTGGATTTTCAGCTCCAGTTCCAGGAATTCCCGGTGGTTGAAACACCGTTCGAGCTGGTTTTGGATGTGGTCGCTTCAGACCAACTGACGCTGCGTTTCGTCTACGCTGAAGACAAATTCTCCGCCGACTTCATCGAAGATTTTGTTGCCTCCTATCAGCACATTCTGCAAGGGCTTTGCCAACAGCCCCTGGCATCACTGGCAAGCCTGGACGGATTAAGCGCTCCACAACAGATTCAGTTGGAACAGTTTGCCGGATCCAATGAAGAATGGTCGCCAGTGTTGTTTACTGAACTGTTCGCCCGTCAGGTGCTTGAACAGCCTCAGGCGATAGCGCTTAAACATGGTTCACAAACGCTGAGTTATCAGCAATTAGACCAGCGCAGCAATCAGCTGGCTCATTGCCTGTTAGAGCAAGGTATTTCACCGGATACGCCGGTGGCCGTGTTGATGGAACGCGGAACCGACATGCTGGTTGCGATGATTGCGGTACTCAAAGCCGGTGGCGCTTTTCTCCCACTGGATCCGGATTACCCCAAGGAACGTCTGAGTTTCATGCTGGCAGACAGCCAGGCGAAGGTCGTTCTGACCCAGGCTGCGCTTACGCCTTTAGCAACGGAACTGACTGCGATACCTACCATCGCAACGGATGCGCTGTCACTGGAACAGTGGCCGGCCAGCACACCGGACACTACCGTCTTACCACAGCAACTGGCTTACCTGATTTATACCTCCGGCTCCACGGGCACACCAAAAGGCGTGGCGGTGGATCACCTCGGGTTGTCTATGCACGTTCAGACCATCGGCCAGCGATATGGCATGACGCCCCAAGATACAGAACTGCACTTTGCCTCCATCAGTTTTGATGGCGCGGTGGAGCGCTGGACGGTGCCGTTGGCGTTCGGATCCAAGCTGGTGATTCGTGACCAGCAGTTATGGACTCCTGAACAGACGACGCAGGTGCTGAGCGAGGAAAACGTCACCATTGCGTGTTTCCCGCCAAGTTATATTGGTCCTTTGCTGGATTGGATTGAACTGACTCAACCTAACTTGTCTCTGCGTTCGGTGACTCTGGGCGGTGAAGCGTTCACCCGGGAAACATTTGAACGGATTCAAAAAGTCATCGCACCGCCGAGAATCATCAACGGTTATGGTCCGACAGAAACGGTCGTCACACCGATGATCTGGAGTGCTTATCCAGAGGATGCCCTGACCAGCGCTTACGCCCCAATTGGTACTGCCGTTGGTGCGCGTCAACTGTACGTACTGGATCAGAATCTGACTCGGCTACCACCGGGCACAATTGGTGAACTGTACATTGGCATGGAAGTCGGTCTGGCACGTGGTTATCTCGATCGGGCAGATTTGACCGCTGAGCGTTTCTTACCGGATCCGTTTTCCGCCAACGGTGAGCGTATGTATCGCACAGGGGATCTGGTGCGTTTTCGCCATGATGGTGTGATGGAATACTTTGGCCGGGTCGATCAGCAAGTCAAAATTCGCGGTTTCAGGGTAGAGCTGGGAGAAATCGAATCCCGCCTGCAAACGCTGACGGGCGCAGAATTCTGTGCGGTGACCGCACACGACTCACCAACGGGCAAAAAGCTGGTGGGGTACGTACAACTGCCGGCGATGCGTCAGTCTGAAGAACACATCTGGCTCAGTAAACTGAGCGACCAGTTACCGGATTACATGGTTCCATCCCGGGTGATGGTGGATGAGCGTCTACCTCTGACTCCGGCTGGTAAAGTGGACAGAAAGTGTCTGCCAGAGCCGGACTGGAGCACACTGACAACGTCAACCCAGCCACTGCAAGGAGACAAACAGCACACATTGGCTAAAATCTGGTGCGAGATCCTGAAACTAGATGTGGTGGGTGCTGACAGCCATTTCTTCGCTCTGGGCGGTGATTCGATCAGCGCCTTGCAACTGGTGGGCAAACTGCGTCAGCAACACTGGCTTTTGACGCCAAAGCAAGTGTTTGATCATCCGGTGTTGGCTGAACTGGCCGAATGCATGACCAGTATTCAGGTGGCGATGGCCGATCAGCACTGCTTGCGGGGCGACGTCGCTCTGTTACCGATGCAGCAACGTTTTCTGCATAATTATCAGTTGAGCCCATGCAACCAATATGTGCGTTTGTCGCTGCCGGCACCGGTTGATGTTGACGCCTTGCATCAGGCGATGAAGCAGCTGATTGATCATCACGACGCACTGCGGTTGACGTTTTCGGCCAATTCGCAGACGCACAGTGCTCACTATGCCGAGCAGGTTGACTTTGCGTTTCATCTGTTTGCCGATGCTATCGATTCAGAGACGGTCCAGCTCGCCGTTGCGCCCGAGCAGGGCAGAACCGTATCCGTGGGAGTGAACGCTGAGCGTGGAGACGTGCTGCTCACCATCCATCATTTGGTGGTGGATGCGCTCTCATGGCCGATATTGCTCAATGATCTGCTGGCGTTTTATCAGGCAAAATTAACGGGCGATACAGCGACCGCTGCGGCGAAAACGCACCATCAGGCAGACTGGCATCAGGCACTGATGATGTATCCGATCTCCGCTCGCGAACATGACTTCTGGCAAGCGCAGCAACAGGCGGCGCATTGGGGTACGAACGCTGACAGTGATGTGCATTCGTTGCAATGGGCGCTGCCGACAGACAAAGCCGTTCAGCTTTTTGCATCCACTCAACAGTTTGCCAAGCTGGATAAAGAGTCAACCTTGTTGGCGCTGGTTTTGGATGCTTTGAGAACCGTCAAAGCCACACCGTCTCTACTGGTTCATAAAGAGAGTCATGGTCGCTACAGCGAATTGTCCGGGTTGGATCTTTCTCGCAGTGTCAACTGGCATACCGCCATGTACCCACTTCATATCGACATACCGCAGGAGCTGGGGGGATTGCTTGCTCAGGTTAAGGATCAGGTGCTGGCTGTCGAGCACGGTGGTATCGGCTATTCTGCCGGTGTTGTGCAGAACCAATGGCAATACGCATCTGAGATTGATGTGCTGTTTAACTACCTCGGCCGGGCAGCCAACGCCGGGCTGAACGAAGGCCTGGTGACGGACTCTGGTTTGTGGCGTCCTGCACATGCTGCGGCTGAAGCGGCGGTGACGCTCAACATTCATGACAACAACGAACAGTTGTTGTTTGACATTGAGGTGGATGGCGAAATATTCCCGGCCGCAGAGCGCCAACGCCTGCTGGATGCGCTCAGCCAAAGCTGGGAAGCGATGTTGCGTTATTGCCAGGAACAGGATCCGATCCTCACAGTGCGTGATGCGCCGGATACCGGCTTGGAACAGTGCACATTAACGGCACTCAGTCACCAGGCTAAGCGCCTGCCACAACGCATTCTGCCGCTGTCGACCTTGCAACAGGGGCTGTATTTCCATGCCCGGTTGTCTGAGGCCAGAAACACCTATGTCAACCAGATCACTTTGCCGATTCACGGCGCCGATCCTGCGCGTCTGGCCGATTGCTGGCAACAATTGATGCGGCGTCACTCGGTGTTGCGTTCGACCGTCAGTCAAATCGACGGGCAAGCGCAACTGATGGTTTGGGATAGTTTGGAAGTACACTGTGAACAGGTTGATGGACTCAAACAGCCGTCGTTTAGTCTCGAAGCATACAAACAGGGCCTGGTTGAGCAAGGCTTTGAGTTAGAGCAACCGCTGAATCAGGAACCTCAACCTCTGTGGCGACTGGATCTGGTGCGTACTGGCGCCGATCAACTGGCGTGTATTTTTACCATTCATCACATTCTGATCGACGGTTGGAGTACCGGTGTTCTGCTTGGGGAATTGTTTGGTCTCTATCAAGGCAAAGCTCTGCCTGCCGTTCAGCATCAATTTGGCGATTATCTACAATGGGTCAGCCAGCAACCGCCACAGAAAGCGGCTGAGTATTGGCAACAGTACCTGAGCGCCGTTGAAGCGCCGACCAAACTGGCGGATGGCTATGGTCACGGTCAGGAGCAGGGACATGTCCGTTTTAATCTGGACATTGATAACCACACTCTGAATCAATGGCAGCATTCGCTACAACAAAATGGCCTGACGCTGAACACTTTGATTCAGGCAGCCTGGTTGTTGACGCTACAACGTTATACTGGCCAGAGCCAGCCCGTGTTCGGAAATACCGTTGCTGGACGGCCAACGTCGTTGACTGGCAGTGAATCCATGGTCGGACTGTTCATCAACACCCTGCCTGTAACCAGCGCGGTGAACTGGCAATACAACATCGCCCAGTGGATGAGTGAGATTCAGGCTCAGACCAGCGCCCAGCGCGAGTTCAGTTACGCTTCGTTGGCGGAAGTGCAGGCGCAGTCACCGCTACAGGGAGAGACGCTGTTTGATACTCTAATGGTCTTTGAGAACTATCCGCTGGACGAGCATCTGTTCCGGGACAGCGGGCTGAGCGTTGGTGAGCCTGACAGCTATGAGTTTACACACTACCCATTAACGCTGGCGGTACTACCGGGTGAGCAACTGCGGATTGTATTCGCTTATGACAGCGCCCGTTTCAGCCACGAAGACATGCAAGCCCTGTCTGCGACGACGCATCATTACCTGCAACAGCTCGTGGCCAACATCGGTAATCCTTTGAGTGCAGTGCCGGTCCTGGATGAAGCGCAGCATCAACAACTGAACCAGTACCACAAAATCAGTGAACCCTGGCAGTACGTACCGTTTCCAGAACTGCTGAAAAGACAGGTACAGGTTCACGCGGAACATGAAGCATTGGTTGCGTCAGCCCTGAGCCGTCAAACACGCTCCAGCCTGACGTATCGTCAGTTGCACGAGCGCAGTGATGCGGTCGCCGCTGAGTTGGTGGCGCGTGGTATACGTCGTGACGAACGCGTTGGTGTATTGTTCGAACGCGGCAGTGACATGCTGGTGGCGATGATTGGTGTCATGAAAGCCGGTGGGGCTTTCCTGCCGCTAGACCCATCGTATCCGCAAGAGCGTCTCACTTACATGATGAATGACAGCGGTGCCAAATGTTTGATGTGTGACACCGCGTCACAGTCACTGGCACAAGAGATGGTGGACGAGATCACCGCACAGTCCAACGACGTGCATGTTCTGCCATTCTCAAACCTGGATCTGAGCCGGACATTGACCCAGGCGCCGGTGATTCTTCCAGACCAACTGGCGTATGTGATTTATACGTCTGGCTCAACCGGCCAGCCCAAAGGTGTGTGTGTATCGCACCTTGGTTTGAGTATGCATGTCCAGACCATTGGTCAACGTTACGGAATGCTACCTGAAGACCGAGAACTTCACTTCGCCTCGATCAGCTTTGATGGCGCGGTGGAGCGCTGGACGGTGCCATTGGCGTTTGGCTCAACACTGGTGATCCGGGATCAACAGCTGTGGAGCGCGCAAGAAACGACGCAGGTACTGGAAGAGGAACGCATCACCATAGCCTGCTTCCCGCCAAGTTATGTCGGCCCGTTGCTGGAGTGGATTGAAGCGACGCAGCCAGCGCTGCATGTTCGTTCATGGACGCTCGGTGGTGAAGCCTTTACCCGTGAAACCTATTTCAGATTACAGAGTACCCTGAACCCGCCACGCATTATCAACGGTTATGGTCCGACGGAAACGGTGGTGACGCCGATGATCTGGCAGGCATACCCACAAACACCACTGGACAGTGCGTATGCGCCGATCGGTACCGCTGTGGGGGCGCGGACCTTGTATGTACTCGACAGCGAATTGCGGCCTGTGCCGCCAGGGGTTAACGGCGAGCTGTACATCGGTGAAGAGGTTGGTCTGGCGCGCGGGTATCTGGACAAGCCGGATCTCAGTGCCGAACGTTTTATGCCGGATCCTTTTGCCGCCAACGGTGAACGAATGTATCGCACTGGCGATCTGGTTCGTTGGCGTGAGGACGGTGTGATGGAGTATTTGGGACGGGCGGATGATCAGATCAAAATCCGTGGGTTCCGAATTGAGCTGGGTGAAATTGAAGCTCGTCTGCAACAAATCAGTCAATCCAAACTGAGCGCCGTTACGGCGTTTGATGGTCCGGCCGGAAAATATTTGGTCGGCTACCTGCAAAGTTCGGACGATGCGGTGGACACGCAACACATTCTGGACGTGATGGCATCGCAGTTACCGGATTACATGGTGCCGTCACAATTGGTCGTGATGGAGACGCTGCCGCTCACACCGGCCAGTAAAGTCGACAAAAAGCGTCTGCCAAGCCCGCAACATGCTCCGTCACAGACGCAATACCAAGCACCGCAAGGCGAGATGGAGCAGCTGCTGGCTGCGGAATGGCAACAACTCTTTGCGCAAGCGCGTGTAAGCCGTCTGGATGACTTCTTCGCGCTGGGTGGACAATCTTTGCTGGCGACTCAACTGGTGGGGCGTTTGCAGCACAAGCATGGTGTTCGCCTGGCCCTGCAAAGTGTGTTTGATACGCCGCAGCTGGCAAAAATGGCGGCGCTGTGCGAACAAACCAAAGAACCCCAGATGACCCTGCAAGCACAGCAACGTCTGGATTATATGCCGGCCAGTGCGGCGCAAAAACGCTTGTGGTTCGTTCAGCAACTCCTGCCAGAAAGCTCGGCGTATCACATGCCATTTGGCCTCAAGTTAACAGGCCCTGTGGATGCTAACTGCTTGGATCGAGCGCTGCAGCATCTGATCTCGCAGCATGAAGTGTTGCGTACGGCTTTGGTTCAGGTCGATGGCGAATTGATGCAGCAAATTTTACCGTATGCTGAGTTTTCGCTGGAGCAGGTGAATACAACGACCTTGACTTCGTTGGAACAACATCGTCTGGCACGTATCGATCAGGCGTTTGATTTAACCGCGCCGCCTCTGTTACGTGCGGATCTGATTCAGACAGGAGCACAGGAGTATGAGCTGCTGTTGGTGGTGCATCACATTGTGTCGGACGGTGTATCGATGCAGCAACTGGTGCGTAAATTGGCGCAATATTACGCGAGTTTGTGTGCGGGAGAGTCACTCGATCCGACAACGCCAGAACTGGATTACGCCGATTATGCCATCTGGCAGCAACAATGGCTGACCTCCGATGCAGCAGGCCGGGATCTCAAGTGGTGGCAACAAGCGTTGCAACAAGATATCGAACCTTTGGTGCTGCACAGTGATGTCGCTCGTGAACAGCTTAAGACCAAAGGTGAGCGGCATCACTTTATGCTCTCAGAGACGCAGATATCACAGATTACTCAACTGGCGAAGCAACACAACACAACGGCATTTAACGTTTTGCTCAGTTTGTGGCATCTGGTTCTGCACAAATATTCTGGTCGTGATGAGATTCGTGTCGGCATTCCGGTAGCAGGGCGAACACAGCCACAAACGCTCGAGATGCAAGGCTGTTTCATTAACAACCTGGTGGTGCCTGCGCAGATTGATGCGACGAACTCGTATACCGAGCTGTTGGCTAACATCAAGCAGTTTACCGAGCAGGCGCTTAGCCGACAGGATGTGCCGTTTGAAACCTTGGTGGAAACCTTGGGTGTGACTGGCAATCTGCAACACCATCCGTTGTATCAGACCAGCTTCAACTTCCAGCAGTTGGATAGTAAAGCATTCACCGGATGGGGAGCTCTGGAAGCAGAGTTGTTTGACCCAGGGGTGGCGGCAGCGCAACTTGAACTGAGCCTGGATGTTCAGCAGTACAGTGATGGCCGCTGGGGCGGATTCATTAACTACGCTTCTCCGGTCTTTGACGAGGGGTTTGCCCAAGGTCTGCTGATGCATTGGTTATTGTTGCTGGAACAGGTTGCGGATAGCAGCGCGCGCACTGTTGCTGAGCTGAATTTGGTGGATAGCGAACAACTTGCTGCATTGGCGCAGTTTAATGCCACTGAACATGCATGGGGTGAGATGTTGCCCCCACCACTGGCGATCATGCGTCAGGCGGCGGCGACACCGCAGGCCACGGCGCTGGTGATGGGCGAGGAAGTCCTGACTTATGCAGAGTTTGATCGCCGGGTGAATCAGCTGGCCAACTGGTTACGGACGCAAGGCGTGCGGGAAGAGAGCCGGGTGGGGCTGGGACTGCCGCGTTCGATCGAACTGGTGATTGGCCTGCATGCGATCACCCGAGCGGGAGGCGCATATGTGCCACTCGACCCCGGCTATCCACAAGAGCGACTGAACTACATTCTCGAATCGGCGGATGTTTCACTGCTTTTGACGGATCAATCCACTCAGGCGCTGTGGCCGGATAATCCTCATTGTCAGTACGTGGCGCTGGATACGCTGGACGTTTCGCAGCAGCCGGACTCAGCGCCTGACGTGGTCTGGCACGCCGATCAGGCACTGTACGTCATTTTTACCTCGGGTTCGACGGGCTTACCGAAAGGCGTGGTCAATACTCAGTCTGCGTTGCACAACCGTTTGGCCTGGATGCAGGGCGAATATCAACTGGATAGCAGCGATTGTGTGTTACAGAAAACCCCCTTCAGCTTTGATGTCTCGGTGTGGGAATTCTTCTGGCCGTTGATGTACGGAGCTCGTTTGGCGGTGGCTGAGCCAGAAGCTCACCGTCAACCAGAATGGTTGCACCGGACGATTCAAAATTATCAGGTCACCACCATACATTTCGTGCCGTCAATGCTGCAGGCATTTGCTGCGGATACGGACGTGTCCGCTTGTCTGAGCCTGAAGCGAATTCTCTGTAGCGGAGAAGCGTTACCAGCGGAGCTGAGTGAAAAAGTGCTGACCAACGCGCCGCATTGCCAGTTGCATAACCTTTACGGCCCGACGGAGGCGGCAATCGATGTGTCCTATTGGCAATGCCAGTTACCTGTTGGTAAGCGTATTCCGATTGGCCATGCGATCAGTAATACCCAATTGCATGTATTGGATGACTGCTGGAATCCGGTGCCAGTTGGTGTACCGGGTGAGCTGTATCTCGCCGGCGATGGTCTGGCCCGCGAATATCTGTTGCGTGCTGATCTGACTGCAGACCGCTTTGTGCCTAACCCTTGGGGAGCTCCGGGCTCACGGATGTATCGCACGGGGGATCAGGTGGTTCGTCTGCCGGATGGACGTCTTGAGTACCTCGGTCGCCTTGATCATCAGGTCAAGATCCGCGGTCTGCGTATTGAATTGGAAGAGATTGAAAACGTTCTGAATCAACTTGCGTGGGTTGAAGAGTCCGCAGTGGTGGCCTTTGAGCACCAGACCGGCACCCAGTTGGTGGCCTATGTGATCTGCGCCAACTGGCATGACGCCAGTCAGGATCAGGTCAAAGCCCACCTTGGCGAACACTTGCCTGATTACATGGTGCCGTCGGTGTATGTATCGCTGACGAGTATGCCATTGTCTCCCAACGGCAAACGTGATCGTAAAGCCTTGCCGGATCCGCAGTGGCATCAGGTCGCATACCGGGCACCTGCCAGTGAGCTTGAGTTGTGGTTTGCCCAGCGTTGGCAGGACGCATTGCAATTAGATCGGGTGGGGCTGGACGACAACTTCTTCGCGCTGGGCGGCCACTCATTGCTGGCAACCCGAATTGTGGCTCAGGCACAAAAAGAACTGGGTTTGAACCTGACCCTGAAAGCGTTCTTTTCCGCCAATACGTTGCAGGCACTGACCGATAACCTGCAACCCCAGTATCAGACTCAAAACGAACAAGAACAGGATGAACTCGACGCAATGGCCGCATTGATGGACGAGTTGGAATTGCTATGACAGCTAAAATAGACAAATTTGCGCTGGCCAAGCGCTTTTTACAGTTAGGCGAACAGGAGCAGGCGAAATTTATTGCGCTACTGGATGCCAAAGGCATGAACTTTGAGAAGTTGCCGATCGTTGCCGCAGACGCTCAGCGCACGGCGCCACTCTCGCCAGCGCAACGTCGGCTATGGAATATCTATCAGCTAGATGCTGGCAACAGTGCGTACCACATCAGTGGTGGCTTTGAACTCAAAGGTGAACTGGATATTGCGCGTCTTGAACAGGCGCTGCATCAGGTGATGGATAAACAGCACGCGCTGCGTACCCGTTTTATCGAAGATGAGGCAGGGGAGATGGTTCAACACATAGAGCGTCAGCCCATTGCGCATGTTCAGCAGGTTAACGGCCAGCATCTGACGACTCAGGAGCTGGCGCAACTGGCGGCGGAATTTATCCGCCAGCCGTTTGATCTCGCCCACGAGCTGCCGGTCAGAATGCAGTGTATCCAGGTTGGGGCGCAATCTGCCCATCTGCACATTGTTATGCACCATCTGGTATCGGATGGCTGGTCTATCGGCGTGTTTATGCGTGATCTGGTTGCGGCTTATCAGGGCGCGACTCTGACCGCACCGGATGTCCAATATCGTGATTTCTCGTTGTGGCAATCAGCGTTGCTGCGTGCCGGAAAAGGGGAGCAGGATCTGGACTATTGGCGCCGGGAAACCGGTGCCACGCAGCCGGAGAAACTGTTTGCCTGGCAAGGACAAGTGGTACCGAATCAGCGCCGTGAAGCCGCTCAAATACATCATCAGTTGGATATTGCTGAACGCGATGCCGTCAGTCAGATGGCCAGACAACTGAACGTAACGCCATCCAGTTTATGGCTGGCGTTGTGGCAAACGTCGTTGCACAAACAGACTGGCCGCAGTGATGTGTCTGTTGGCATGCCGATGGCCAACCGTGAACGTGGTGAAGTGTCTGAACTCATTGGCTTTTTTGTCAATACCATGGTTATTGCTCAGCAAATGGAACCGAGTCAGACGCTCAAGCATGTGGCAATGAGCACGCATGCCAAAGTTTTAGAGGCGCAGCAACATCAACTGTTGCCGTTTGATCAGGTGGTAGAGCACCTGGTTCAGGAGCGCATTGCCGGGGAAACACCGCTGTTTCAGGTACTGTTTAATCATCAGGTCAGTGCGGTGGGCAGCGTTCAGTTTGCACCTGGATTGCATGCCACTCCGCTTAGTGGTCAGGGACAGTTTGCTCTGTTCGATGTGGCTTTGGACGTGCTGGAAACCGAACACGGTGTCTCGTTGACGCTGACGTATGCCAAAGACAGAATCCGTGACGGGCAGATGAAGGCGCTGGCGGCAGGTTTGATAACGCTGACCAACAACCTAGCGCAAAACCTCAATCAGACCCTGGCTCGTTTAAATGTGCTCAGCCAGCCACAACGCGAACAATTGCAGCAGTTGGCGCAGCCGGAAGGGCAATGGCGCTATCAATCTGTTCCCACACTGATTGATCAGCATGCGACGTTGCGCCCCCACGCCATCGCATTGAAACACGGCGAGCAGGCGGTCACCTTTGCCGAATTGAAACAGCGCTCGGATATGCTTGCCGCAGAACTGATGCGTCATGGTGTCGTACGGGATCAGGCTGTGGGTGTGTTGTACGAGCGTGGCGGTGACATGATCGTCGCGATGATCGCGGTGATGAAAGCCGGCGGGGCTTTCCTGCCGCTGGACCCAGATTATCCGACCCAGCGTCTGGCGTATATGCTAGATGATGCGGGTGCGCATTGTTTGCTGAGTCAGTCTCACCTGAACTCGCGTTGGGAGGACATTTCCGCTCAGCTTCAACAGCATCAGGTCGAGCCGCTATGGACCGACAAACTGAATGACGCTGCGTCGGTATCGGTACTGCCTGAGATTCTGCCTGACCAGTTGGCGTACATCATTTATACCTCCGGTTCGACGGGCAAGCCAAAAGGCGTTGCGATTGCGCACGATGGTATCAGCATGCACGTGCAGACGATTGGTCATCAATACGGAATGACACCACAGGACGTCGAGCTGCACTTTGCCTCCATCAGCTTCGATGGCGCAGTAGAGCGCTGGACCGTGCCACTGGCCTTTGGTTCGCGTTTGGTGATCCGCGATCAGACATTATGGAGCGCAGAGCAAACCTGTCAGGTACTACAAGATGAGTCGGTGACCATCGCCTGTTTCCCGCCAAGTTATGTTGGCCCATTACTGGACTGGATAGAACAAACGCAGCCGGAGTTACAAGTCCGCTCGTGGACTTTAGGGGGCGAAGCCTTTACCCGCGAGACCTATGACCGATTGCAGCGTGTGGTGAAGCCGCCGCGCATTATTAACGGTTATGGGCCGACCGAAACGGTAGTGACGCCCATGATCTGGCGCGCATATCCACATGATACGTTACAAAGTGCCTATGCACCCATCGGTCAGCCTGTCGGTCAGCGACGTTTGTACGTCCTCGATAATCAGTTGAGCCTGGTGGCGCCTGGAGAGGTAGGAGAGTTATACATCGGTGATGAAGTCGGCTTAGCCCGAGGTTATCTGGCACGTCCGGATCTGACCGCAGAACGCTTCGTTCCGGACCCATTCCACACAGAGGGACAACGTATGTACCGCACCGGAGATTTGGTGCGCTGGCGTGATGATGGCGTGATGGAGTACTTAGGCCGCGTCGATCAGCAGGTCAAAATCCGTGGTTTCCGAATTGAATTGGGTGAGATTGAGTCGTTATTGCAACAAATCTCTGGCGTGAAGACCTGTGTGGTTGCAGCGTATCAGAGAGGCAGCCTCAGCCAACTGGTGGGGTATTTGTACGGGCACGGCGCGAAGGAATGTGACCAGAAGCTGGTATTGTCACAACTGGCGGAGACACTTCCGGACTACATGGTGCCGTCTCAACTCGTGGTGCTTGACTCGCTGCCGCTGACACCGGCAGGCAAGATTGACCGCAACGCACTGCCGTTGCCGGAACTGGAGAATCACTCCAGCCATACGGTACCGCCACAGGGAGACAAAGAGCAGCTTATCGCCACGTTATGGCAAGATCTGTTGGGTCTCAATGACGTCAGTCGTGACGACAGTTTCTTTGCGCTGGGGGGCGATTCGATATTGTGTCTGCAACTGGTGAGCAAGCTGAAGCTGGCTGGATACAGCATCACACCGAAACAGATTTTTGCAGCACCAGTGTTAAAACAGTTGGCGGCCAGCTTGCAAGCGGCTCGTGAAGAGCAGGAGCGTGCTTTACCGACGGAACCGTTTGGCCTGATGCCCATCCAGGCGCATTTTCTGGCGCAAAATTTTGCCGAACCCAATCACTGGAATCAGCATGTGTGCCTGGAGCTGAAACAGGAAATGGACTTGGCGGCATTGCAAGGAGCGCTCGGTGCGCTGGTGTCGCATCACCCTTCACTGCGTCTGGCGTTTAGTCAAACCTCTGAAGGCTGGCTGCAAAGCTATCAAACAGCAGTATCACACGAGGTGTTGTGGCAGAGTGACCTTGAGGATGTACAAGAATTTGAGGCGTTCGCCCACGAGCTGCAAACCAGTCTGGATATCCAGGCAGGACGTCTGATTCAGGCTGGCTATGCGCGCATTAACGGACAGTTAAGCCGTTTGATGATCGTCATTCATCACCTGGCGGTTGATGGTGTGTCGTGGCGTGTATTGATGGATGATCTATGGCGGGCGTATCAGCAGCAGTTGGCTGGTCAAACTGTGTCGTTGCCAGCCAACTATGCAAGTCTGGATCGTGCAGTGACGCAACTGGCTAAATGGCGAGAGAGTGAGACATTCAGTCAGCAAAGCGCCTACTGGGATGCACACCTTAGTACATCATCGGATGACGCACCTGTGCCCGCTTTCTATCGTGACCGAACGGTCGTCAATGTGGCAATGGATGCGAAACCGACATCAGCACTATTACAAAGCGAACGGCTCAATGCTCGTCTGATTGAAGCCTTGAGTCGGGTACTGTTGCAGGATGATGGCACGAGCCTGACCATCAACCTGGAAGGTCACGGCCGCGAGGAGTCAGTTTTTGGCGAACTGGATCTCAGCCGCATGGTTGGCTGGATGACCAGCCTGTATCCGCTGAGGGTTTCGAAAAATGACGACGCAGCGGCGATCACCGAACATCTGGAGAAGGTTCGCGTGGATGGTGGCATCAGTTTCGGCAGCCGATATCTCGACGACTCACACCAGGAGGTGCCCGCTGACGTGACGTTTAACTATTTAGGACAGTACAGCGCCAATCAGTTTTCTCACTGGTGTCAGCCGGTGGTATCCGGGTCGGCGGACCAATCAGGTGATAACACCATGTTAACGCCACTGATGATCAACGTGCAGGTGGTGGACGGCAAACTTTCGGCGGGCTGGGAGTTTGCGACCAGTCATTATACGCAGCAGCAGATTCAGACGTTTGCCCATCAGTGGCTGGAGGTGCTCAAGGAGCTTACTGATCAGGAGGAGAATACGCCAGCGCGAGCGGATCGCCAACTGGCAGAAACGCTCAACTCATACCAGCCGGAAGCGCGGCCTGTGTTCTGCGTTCATCCGGTGACAGGGCGTGTGGTTGGCTATCAAAAACTCGCGCAGGCGCTTAACGGACAACGGACGGTGTATGGCATTCAGTCACAAAGTTTTGTTTACCCGGACAAATTTGATGTGTCTTTTCGTGAGATGGCAGACACGTACTGCGCCACGATTCGTGAGATACAGCCACAAGGGCCATATACCCTGGTGGGTTGGTCGCTAGGGGGCGCTCTGTGCCAGGAAATCACCGCGCGACTTGAACGCCTGGGTGAAGCGGTCGACTTCGTCGGTTTGCTCGATTGCTACGTACCGGGAACGGAGATCGCCGAAGATCAATGGCAGTCGCCACAGGCCAAAGCCAAACTGATCCATCATCTGGAAATGCTGTTAGGGGAATTGTCGGCAGAGCAAAAAGAGACGTGTCTGGCGGCGTTTGATGCAACCAGCGCCGACCAGTGGCCGATGGTTTTCAATCATTGGCTGGCCAGCCATCAGTTTGACCCTTACATGGCGCAGAGTGCGCAGCAGATGCTGTACAGCTGGGCGGTTGAGCAGCACATGCGCGCTTTGTGTCATGAGTATCGTTTGCCATCAGTGAGCACGCCACTGACGGCGTATTGGGCGGGAGAGCCTGTACAGCGTCATACCTGGTTGTGTGATGAGCTAAGAGCCATCAACACACTGGCCGACAGTCAGGTGTTTGATACCGACCACCTTGGCATCGTTCAGCACGATGCGGTGATCGCCCAACTTAAGCAAGCGCTTGTTATCAAAAGTTTATAGAACGGTGTTTATTAATTAACGGGTTCCATTTCTAACGAAAACTCGTTACACTCCGTTAGCAATTTAATGCTAATGATAATAATTATCATAACTATTAGTTGAATTATTTATTGGCGCCGAATACAAGGAGAAAGACATGAGTCGGCACTTTATGCTTAGCCAGACGTCGCTCGCAGTGGTACTAGCTTTGACGGCTGGTGCGGTACAAGCAGCAGAAGAAGAGACAGTAGTGGTGGTTGGTCAACAGGAAGACAGCTCTGTTGGCCCTGATTTCAGCTACCTTGGTATCAGTAGTCGTACTGCAACCAAAACCGATTTACCCATCAGTGAAACCCCTCGAGCGGTATCCGTGGTGACTCGTGAACAGATGGATGACCGCGCATCGGTCAGCATCTCGGATGCGTTGCAATACACGCCAAGCATCCAAACCAACTATTACGGTGAAGATAACAAGCAGGACTGGTTTGTTATTCGTGGTTTCCAGCAAGCGGGCGCAGGCTTGTATCAGGACGGTACGCGTCTTTATTCGGCCGGCTTCTACAGCTGGCAGATCGACCCGTTCGGTCTGGAACGAGTTGAAATTTTGCGTGGCCCGGCTTCGGTCCTGTATGGACAAAACCCACCGGGCGGTGTGATCAACGTGGTCAGCAAACGACCACAATTTGATGGTGGCTCAGGCCAGGTTGCCGTTGAGTACGGTTCTTTTGACCGTAAGCAGATTAGCCTGGATGTGAACAGCGAGATCAACGATGAGCTGGCGTTCCGATTGCTGGCTCTGGGTCGTAAAAACGGCACTCGCGTCGATAATGTAGAAGCCGAGCGACTGTTCCTGGCACCATCACTGGCCTGGAAAATCAGCGACGACACTAAACTGACGGTATTGACCAGCTATCAGAAAGACGACTCTGATCCATATCTTCAGTTCCTGCCGATGGAAGGCACGCTGACGGACAATCCGAATGGCAAAATTTCTGACAGCACCGCGATTGGTAACCCGGATTGGGAAAAGTTCGAACGTGAACAATTGTCACTGGGCTATGAGTTTGAACATGCGTTCAACAGTGATCTGTCTTTCTTCCAGGCGGCTCGATACAGTCGAATGGACATCGATCTGCGTCAGATCTACTCATTAAATTACTCGGCGGATACCGCTGGTCTGGGACCATTGTTGGATCCGACGGGCGAGCGTCAAACTGTGTTGCGCGGCGCGTCGACCGAAGAAGGTCATTCGGACGCTTTCAACATGGATAACCGCATTGTCTACGCGTTCAACACTGGCATGGTAGACCATACGCTGCTGGCTGGGATCGATTACCAGCAAATCAAGATCAAGAGTAAAGATTTTGCGGCGGATCCTTTGGTCGCAGATGGTAATGATCTACTCAACACGCCACTTGGTGTGCTACCAAATCCGAACTTCAATGTGTATCAGCCAAGCTACACCAACAACATTGTGCTGATTGACTCATCAACCTTCCAACCGCTGACGGATGCCGATCGCGAAACACGTAAGATCGAAAACCGCCAGTTGGGTCTGTACCTGCAGGATCAACTGCGTATTGCTAACCGCTGGGTGGTGCAAGCGGGCGTTCGTTATGACGATGCGACCAACAAGCAGCACAACACCTCAACGGGTGACAAATGGAAAGCCGATTACGAAGAGTGGACCACCAGTCTGGGCGGTGCATACGTCAGTGATATTGGCCTGACGCCTTATGTCAGCTACGCGCAGTCGTTCGAACCGATTCTGGATACGCGTCTGGCAGAACAGCCGTCGAAACCAGAACGTGGTGAGAGCTATGAAGCCGGTCTTAAGTATCAGCCTCGCAGCTTCGATGGTTACTTTAACGTAGCCGCTTACCAGGTGACCAAAGAGAACCTGCTGCAAGTGGCAGGGAATGAAGTCAGCCAAGTGGGCGAAGTGCGCAACCGCGGTATTGAGTTCGAAGCCGTTGCCAACGTCACACCGTCTCTGACGCTGATTGGTAACCTGTCTTTCATCGACTCGGAAATCACCGAAGACACCGATGCAGCGAAAGTCGGCAAACGTCCGGCTCAGGTAGCTGACAAACTGGCGTCAGCCTGGGCTCACTACCGCTTTATCGGTGGTACGCTGGATGGCCTGGCCATTGGCGGTGGTGCTCGTTACATCGGTGACACATACGGTGACAACTACGAGCAGAACAAAGTTCCGTCTTATACCTTGTATGACGCGACCATCAGCTACCGTTTCGATGACTACAAGTTCCAGGTTGCCGCGAAGAATATCTTCGACAAAGAGTACGTTGCGACTTGTAACTACTACTGTTGGTACGGCGATCGCCGCAACATCATCGCGAGCATCAGTTATGACTGGTAACGCGACTCAAAGCCTGAACACTCTGCCCGCAGGGCAGAGTGTGTCACAGCAAGGCGATATGTGCTGTGTGGAATTGGGGCTGGGCAAACTGCTGGTCAGCAAGGAAGTGGACGGATTCTGGCAGGTTAAGCAGTTGAGTGTGGCCGGAGAAGATACCTTGCGTGCGCTGGCTTTGGCTTTTGAGCACACGGCAGAGATCCGTTGTCTGGACGTTGGCGATGTGACCGTCCCAGAATTGGAGCCGTTACTTTACGTGAGTGAGCAGGGGCTGCGCCTACTGTGGCGTGAAGCCTTGATGCAGCAACCTCAGTTGTGGCTCAAGCAGGCGGATGTTCAACCTTACCCGCACAAGCAGGTGCTGACCAAAGCCGGCTATCATCCGATGCGTGCCAAAGCAAAACAGGGCGAAGTGTACCGACGTTATATCCCGCAACTTGAGCAGACGTTGACTCTGGTGGGGCTTGATGTTGAAACGCACCTTCCGTTCTTCCATCGTTGGCAGAACCGTGAGCGTGTTGCGGCGTTTTGGGAGCAGACCGGTAACCTTGAAGAGCATAAAACTTACCTGCAAGAACAGGTTACCAACAACAAAAATCAATTGTTGGTTGTTTGCCTGAATAACGAACCGTTTGCCTACATTGAAGCCTATTGGACCAAAGAAGATCGCATCGGTCCGTATTACCACGCCGGTGACTATGACCGTGGCATTCATATGCTGGTGGGCGAAGAACATCACCGTGGCGCGCATAAGGTTGCGGCTTGGCTGCCGTCGGTGTGCCACTTCCTGTACCTGTCCGACCCACGGACAGAGAAAATTGTCAGTGAACCACGTGCTGACAACGGCAAAATGATCGGTTATCTGCAAAAACACGGTTTCGCCAAAGTAAAAGAATTCGACTTCCCTCATAAGAGGGCAGCGTTGATGTGTCAGTTGAGAGATACCTTCTTCAGCGACCATTTTTGATGGTATCTCATGGATAGTGTCCAGAAAAAATAACGAGGTTTAGAATGACAGACCAGATAAAGGAATACGACGTGCTAGGTGTGGGTTTCGGCCCGGCAAACCTTTCTATCGCCATTGCGCTTGAAGAGCAGGCGCAGGCTCATGATTTAAGTTACTGCTTCCTGGAGCAGAAACCGCAGTTCGAATGGCATGGCGGCATGCTACTCGATGGGACCCGCATGCAGATCTCCTGCTTAAAAGACCTGGTAACACAGCGCAACCCGACCAGCCCGTATTCGTTTATTAACTATCTCCATGCCCATGGTCGGTTGAACTCATTCATTAACCTCGGCAGCCTGACACCATCGCGCGTCGAGTTTAACGACTACCTGACCTGGGTGGCGAAACAGTTTGATGCCGTCGCTCAGTACGGTCAGCGCGTGATTGATATTGAACCCATTGAAGAACAGGGCCAAATTGAAAAAGTACGTGTGGTTTCGAGTGACATTCATGGCAACCAGACCGTACGTATTGCTAAAAATCTGATCATCAGTATGGGTGGGATGCCAAAAATTCCGGAACTGTTCGCCGGTTTTGAAGACGATAAAGTGGTGCACTCTTCGCGCTATAAAGTCTGGCGCGATCAGTTTGACACCCAGGGCAGAGCGCCAAAAATTGCCGTGGTGGGCGCAGGTCAGAGTGCGGCAGAAATCTTTGTCGATCTGACCAACCGCCACGAAGCGGGTGAAGTGCACCTGGTGAACCGTAACTTTGCGTTACATCCGGCGGATGACAGTGCCTTTGTCAATGAGATATTTAACCCGGAATTCACGGATCACGTTTACGACAGTAATCAGGACGAACGCAAGCACATTCTGGCACGGTTTGCTGGCACCAACTATTCCGTGGTGGACACCGAAGAGCTAAATGCGATCTACGAGCGTTTGTATATGCAGCAGGTGACCGGAGAAGGTTCTCATCAGCATTTACGCTGCCATGATATTCAGGAAGTCGGTCTGAAAGACAGCAAAGTGTCACTGCGTTATCACGATCGTATTCACCGTACCCAGATGTGGCAAGAGTACGATGCGGTTGTATTAGCGACTGGCTATCGTTATGATATGTTCAATCAGATGCTTAATAAGCTTGAACCGATGAAGGCAGACAAACAGGTAGAACGTCGCTACCGTTTGCCGATGAAAGAGAATTGCCAGGTGAATGTTTTCCTGCAAGGTTGCTGCGAAACATCCCATGGGCTGAGTGACACGCTTCTGTCTGTGCTGGCGGTGCGTTCCCAAGAGGTTGTTGACTCCCTCCTCGCGAATACCGACAAGCACAAGCAGGCGGTCAGCGCTTAGACGTTAGACCGTGAAATAAAGCCGTGACAAAGTAGGGTTGTCACGGCTTTTCTATCTCAGATAAGCTGATATACCCTCAGTTCTTCATCCTCGTTCAAAGCGCCTTCCACGATCTCAATCGTACGTGTCATCCCCGGCAATAAGAAAAAACTCGAATCAGAGAAACGTGTGACGCCACTGTGTTCCAGGTGGACGTACAACACGGGCAGATCGCTTTGTAGCCGCACACGTTGGCCATCCATCTGTACGCTGATGACCGCATGCTGGAGCGGTAAACGTTTTGGCTCAGCAGGCAGCCAGAAGGTATTGCGTGTTGGCTCTGATTGCGAGACAAAATACAACGCGCCCGATTCGGCCTGAAACGAGCATTTCTTGCGTTGCCACACCACTTGATTACGGTTGCTTGGGATGATTTCATCGACTACCCAGCGCTCCCGAGTTTCTCCCTCCCAACTTAACCACAACACTTCTCCGCATAACGCCTTGGCGTCTCTTGAGTCATTGATCGCGTGCAGGCACACTTGCTCGGATTGCTCTGAAAAACAGGCCAGCAAAGGCTGATAAAAGCGCACTGCGTGATAATGCAATTGCTTCCAGCGCCCTGAATATTCAATGCTCGACCAGGAGCTGACGGGCCAGTTGTCGTTCAGTTGCCAATAGAGCATTCCCCGGCAATGCGGTGATTTGGCGCGCCAGGACTCGACTGCGGTGCTGATGGCCATCGCTTGTTGCACCTGACTCAGATACAGCATCTGCTCAAAACAATCCGGGAAACGAAAATAGCGGGTAAACATTTCGGTGATAATACTGGTGCCGCGAGCGTTTTTCTGATGATGTTCAAACGCTTGGGCTGTGATGTTATGAGCCTCATCCGGAAGGAATTGTTTCACTTCAGGTAGAGAGGGCCACGACTGGTATCCAAATTCAGAACAGAATCTGGGCGAGACTTCACGGTAGGCGGAAAAGGATTTACCTGAGTGCCAGACGTCCCAGAAATGCATGTCGCCTTTGTTGTCATCGTGCCAGGCATCGCCAAAGTCGAGCTCACCATTGCATGGAGAACTGGCCCAGAATCGCCGGGAAGGGTCACAACGAGTGACGGTCTCTTCCAGCATCCGGTTGAGACGATCATAATTAACTAGGTATTTCTCCCGGTTGTGGCGTGACTCCGGATACCAGTTGAGCGAGCCGATCACTTCGTTATCGCCACACCAGAGCGCGAGGCAGGCGTGATGTTTCAGACGACTGACCTGATGCTCAACTTCCTGTTTCACTTCAACAAGAAATTCCGCAGTTGACGGATATTGGGCGCAAGCGAACATCAGATCCTGCCAGACCAACAAGCCGAGCTGATCACACAGCTGATAGAACATATCCTGTTCGTAGTCGCCGCCGCCCCACACCCGGATCATATTCATATTGGCCGCTTTTGCCGCCTCCAATAAGTTGCGGTAGCGAGCTGGGGTGATACGTCCGGGCATCGCGTCCACCGGAATCCAGTTGGCGCCTTTGGCGGTGATATCGATACCGTTAACCACAAACACCATCTCATTGCCGTTTTGGTCTGGACGAGTGCGCAGTACCAGTTGCCTCAGCCCGATCTGTTTTTGAATACGTTGCTGGTCTAGCGTGATTTGTAAGGGATACAAGTGTGCGTCACCATAGCCGTTTGGCCACCACAAAATAGGATTGTTGACGTCAACCACGACACGTGTCTTCCGGCTGTAAGCGTCAGTTGTGACCGCCAGTCGCTGAGAAGCAAACTCAACCTGAACGGTTGCCGGTGGCGCTGGGCGGTGCGTTATCGTGACGACCACCGACACCTGTGTCAGGTCGTGCCACTGCTGCTCGACATCGACGTGATACAGTTCTTGTTCGTTGATCTCGACCAGCTGTATTGGGGCGAATACGCCGCAGACGGGCAAACAAATCCCCCAATCCCAGCCGCTGTGACATTGCGGCTTACGTATCGTGTTCATGTGTGGGATCTGGTTATTGCCTTCTGCCCAAGGCACCGGAAACGGCAGAGCTGCGGCGTGCTTATGGGCTTGCTTGGCTGCTGACTGAAAGCGCCATTCAAAGTGATTGTCACCCATGTTGAGAAACGGAAGGATATTGATCTGATGTTGTTGGAACGCGTTGCTGCAACGAACCACAAGCTGGTTGTTGATATACAGACTGGCAAAAGTGTCGACTTTATTCAGCGTCAGTGTCAGCTTTCGGCACTGAGGCAAAATATCCAGGCGCAACGTTTTGCTCAGATGCCAGTCGCAATAGGCCGGCCATTGAACGTCTGCTTCATTGCTTGCGTAGTAAGGATCGGGGATGAACTCTCCCGCGAGCAGGGCAGAATAATGGTCACCGGGTAATTGCATTGCCGTGTTAATGTGGGGGTATTGCGGCGAGCTGAGCCGCCATTCACCGTTCAGTTCCATCATGATCTCGTTCGGTTTTTTGATTGCAGAACTGGGATTGCAACACAGCTGGAGATGGGAAAATGTGCGGTTATTCATGCTTGTTGCTCAGGCAATGGCTTTGTTGTTCTGCTTGCGAGTGAGACAAAAACTTCGTACAAATTGACCAAATTCTGACCTGGGTGTTTACTGATTTAATTGACAACAATTAACCATGAGTGGCGCTTTGATGAATTAATCCTGGTGATGATTTCACCAGACCATACCGGGTATGATTGACTCACTATCGGCGGACAGAGATACTGCGCCCCCATTTTGCTCGAGGAGTTGTTATGAGCCAGGCCAAAAACCGCAAAGACCTTCATCTTGAAGCTGTGCTGGAGCACGATATGCGCATGCACACGAAGACCAATGGCCTGGAAAGTGTCGATTTCGAGCATTGTGCATTACCAGAGTGTCATTTGGATGAGATTGATCTCCAGACGACCTTTTTGGGGCACTCTTTGGCCATGCCTTTTTTGATTAGCTCCATGACTGGTGGGGCGAAACATGCCGAACACATCAACGCTAACCTCGCAGAAGCGGCTGCCGAACTGAAGATCGCAATGGGAGTCGGGTCGCAGCGCATCAGTCTGGAAGAGTCAAACCACACCGGATTAGGGGCGAAGATTCGCCGTCTGGCGCAAGGGGTACCGCTGTATTCCAATATCGGTGCAGCGCAGCTGCGTCATGAAAACGCGGTTGAGGTAGCGCACCGCGCGGTAGAAAATATCGAAGCTGATGGCCTGTTTATTCACGTCAACCCAATGCAGGAAGCGTTGCAAGCCGGCGGCGATCGCAATTGGTGCGGTATTTTAGACGCAATTGAAACCGTGGTGCAGGCCGTCAAAGTGCCGGTGATCGTCAAAGAGGTCGGATTCGGTATCAGTGAGTCGGTGGCCGGGCAACTGATAAGCGCAGGCGCACAGGCCATTGATGTTGCGGGCGCAGGTGGAACCAGTTGGGCTGCGGTAGAGGGCTACTGTCACCGTGACCTCAAAATGGCTAAAGCGGCGGAGCTTTTTCGGGACTGGGGCAATCCTACGGCCTATTGTCTCCGCAGTATTCGCGACGCCCACCCGGAAGTGGACCTGATTGCATCGGGTGGAATTCAAAACGGCCTCGACGCAGCCAAAGCCATTCGTCTTGGCGCCGATATTGTCGGTCAGGCAGGGGCTGTGATCCGGGCGGCCAGCCTGAGTACCGAAGCGGTGATTGAACACTTTGAGCAGCTACGCTTTGAACTGATGTTGACCTGTTTTGGCACGGGCAGCCGGGATCTCACCATGCTGAAAAGGGCGCCTCTCATCAACCTCTGACGGCTTATGACATTCTGAGCGGCTTTCATCTTACTGCGTCTTTCTATACTGAAAGAAAACCATGAGGCAGCAGAATGCATTTTGTCCCCAGTTCTTCAATCCAAGTCGACAGCCAGGTGCGGGCCGACAATCTTGCGCCTGTAGTCAGTGGTTTGTTGGCGTTGTTTGCAATTGCCCGTATGAACGCTATCTTGTACCGTGAGACACACAGCGATGAAGCTTTGCATCAGTTTCGGGTCTCGTTGCGCCGGGTTCGCAGTATTTTAACATTCAATAAGACACTGATTGGGCAGCCCTATCTGACGTTAAATCAGAGATTACAAACCATATTGTCCGGCAGTGGTGATTGTCGCGATCTGGATGTATTGATCAATAAACTCGATACCCTGGATGTCGCTGAGACTAACGCTCAGGTGCATTTTCGCTTGTGGTTGACTGAGCAGCGAGCCCGCACGCGCCAGCATCTGATCGCCCGGTTGACGCCGATGACTCTGGAGCCTCTCTTTCATCATATGACCGACATTTTGCTCAGGCACGTAGCTAAGCTAAAACATCGAGACTACAGTGCTTGGGTATGTCGGCGCTATCAAAAGAAACACCGCCAGCTTAGACAGCGCTTGCAAAAGATAGGAAGCTTGAATGCCGAGCAGCTTCATCGGTTGCGTATCCGAGCCAAGTTGCTGCGTTACAGCGGTGAGTTTTATCAAGTTTGGCTAACATCGAGTACACAGAATGCATGGAAACAATGGCAGACAAAGTTAGGGGAATTGAACGACCTTCATGTGCAATTAACCATTCTGACAGCTTATCAACAGCAGTTATCCAATGGCTCGGCCCATCAAGCCGCCGCTCAGGCATTACACGCGATACTCCAAGCTGAGTGGGAAGAAGTATTGCATTCGCTTCGTCAGGTTTGATCCTTTCATATCATTAATATTTAGTGACAGCGTCACCTTGGTGGGGCAGGAGTGGTTATCTGCTCTGACCGAATTCAGACTTTTGGACTATCTTCATAATACGACGTTTGGTTTAGTGCGCTGTGCGGAGGGAATCGTGAAGCGAGTGTATCTGTTGTTGGTGTTGTTGTGGTCGTGTTCGGCGGCCGCAGAGGTAGAGCAGTATGTGAGGTATTTGCACGGTGGCACGGTTCAATATGGCTTGATTCAGGGCACCAGAATTCAACCAGTTGTCGGTAATTTGTTCGATACGTTTCAACTGTCTGAGCAGAGCCTGTCATTGTCTGAGGTGACGGTTCTCCTGCCGGTGGCTCCCGGCAATGTGTACGCGGTCGGGCTGAATTTCGCCAGCCACATGGCGTCGTCCGCACGAGCTGATCCACCGATGTTCGTTAAACTTTACAGTTCCCTTATCCCGTCAGGGCAGCAGGTCGTGTTACCCGCTGGTGCAAAGAATCTGCACTTTGAAGGTGAGCTGGTGGTTGTGATTGGCAAAACCACGCAAAATATCAGTGAAGCCGATGCAATGAGCGCGGTGTTCGGTTATCTGGTTGGCAATGATCTGACCGAGCGGACGTGGCAGGCTCAGGATTTACAGTGGATACGAGCGAAATCCAGTGACGGGTTTGGGCCGGTGAGTGCCCGGATCACCCGAGGAGTAGATTTTCGTGATCTTGAAGTGGTCACTCGGCTCAACAACAAAGTTGTTCAGCAAGAAACGATGCGTACGATGATCCATAAACCCGCCAAGGTGATTGCGTATCTGAGTCAGTACTTTGTTTTACGACCCGGGGATTTGATTTTTATGGGCACGCCTGGACGAACTGAGGCGCTGCGCGACGGGGATGAGATAGAAGTGTCCATTTAAGGTGTTGGGAGTGTGACCAACCGGGTCAGCGCAGTCGATTGACTCATGCTCTGGTAAGAAATCGCGCCACCATAGCGCGCCAACCGAAATCATGCCTATACTAACCTGACGTAATTGATTGATATTTCGAAAGGAAAGGTATGAAAGAACTGATCATCCATATCGTGACGGTGTTTATGGGGTTGTTTGCGATAATGAACCCCATTGCCAACACCCCTATTTTTCTAAGCCTGACTGCCGATGCCGAGCGCTCGATGGTCAAGTCGGTTGCATTTCGTTCTGTTCTGATTGCTTTTATTATCGTGACCACCTTTGCGGTGTCCGGCAAAGTCATTTTTGATTTATTCGGGATCACTTTGTATGCCCTGCGTATTACCGGTGGCATTCTGGTGTTTCTGATCGGCTTTCATATGCTGCAGGGCGATAGCACACACAGCAAAACCAAAGAAAAGGCGTACTCTCCGCAGCAAAGTGATGCGGTGCTGAGTATTGCCGTCTCGCCCTTAGCCACTCCGATCCTGGCAGGTCCGGGGACCATTGCCAGCGCAATGAACTTCGCAACAACCGGCGGTGTGATTGAAACGGTAGTGACGGTCGTGTCGTTTGGATTGTTGTGCATACTGACGTACGTATTGTTCTTATCTGGCGAACGTTTGGTGAAAGCGATTGGCCCAAGCGCTCTAAATGTGATCACGAAAATGATGGGCCTCATTCTGGCCGTCATTGGTACTCAGATGTTGATTGATGGCATTGCGGAAGCATACAAAACGGTATTTCACTGAATGGATAAGGCAGCTTAGTAATACCAATGAAATCAATAGCTTTAAAGCATGACGCTGGTGTGACGCATCAGGATGTAGTTAAATGTCGGTCATTGAGAATAACTATCCTGTCAGCCGTACCGATATAAGGAGTCAGGTTTATGAAGTGGACCGGAATTGTTTTGCTAGCCTTATCACCGATTGCGCAAGCTGCCAGCCAGTGTCAGGTCGAGAGCTTTCAACCCATCGATATTGAGCCCACAGTCAAAGCCGTTCAGTTTGACCGTGACTCTGAGCAGGCGATGATCGTCAGCAAGCCGCCGATGCGATGCGCCAATGTGACGTTTACCACGGCGGTGACCCGCGGGCGACAAGTCGACTGGTTGCGCGAGCGCTTTGAGGCCACCTATTTTGATGGCTCGACACGCCGTTCACATGAAGTGAACTTTAAACAAGACGATCTGAGTGTGAGTAAAATCCGTGTCGGTCCCAATCTACCTGCAACGGCCTACGTTTGTTTTACAACCTCAGAGACGCCGATATCCAGCATCAGTTGCGACATCGACTGACCTGGCAGATTCGCTGTTAACAGCACAACGCCTCACTGAAGTGGGGCGTTGTGCTTTTTTTTAAGCGGCTGGTATCCGCCAGCAGACGGACGGATTCTAGTTAATGACCAGTGCGCAACATGCTTGTCTCAAAATAGGTTCAGGCCGAAAACGCGTTTCACAGCGTCCGCGACTTGGGTTGCCTGATGGTTGGCGCGCTCGGTACCTGCGCGTAACACGTCACACAGATAAGCGCGGTCGGCGAGCAATTCATTCCGTCGGGCCCGGATCGGCGCCAGTAGCGCTTGCAGACAAGCCTCAAGTTCAGCTTTGACTTTCCCGTCACCGAGCCCTCCTTCCTGATAGTGGGCTTTCAGAGCTTCCACGTGGGCGGTGTCCGGATGAAAAGCATCAAGGTAGGTAAATACGATGTTGCCTTCCACCTGGCCGGGATCTTCGATACGCAGGTGATTAGGGTCGGTATACATTGAATGGACCGCCGCACGAATGTCTTTTTCCGTTGCCCCGAGGTTAATGGCATTGCCCAGTGACTTGGACATTTTATTTTTGCCGTCGGTGCTGGGTAATCTCGGTGTATGGCTCAGCATCGGCGTACACTCAACGAGTACAGACTCATTTGCCAGATTGTTGATCTTACGGACAATTTCATTGGTCTGTTCAAGCATCGGTAATTGATCGTCTCCGACAGGGACGTGGGTGGCACGAAAAGCCGTAATGTCTGCGGCTTGCGAGATCGGGTAGGTCAGAAAGCCGGCCGGGATGGAGCGCCCGAATTGTTTGGACTGGATTTCATTTTTCACCGTCGGGTTGCGCTCTAGACGCGAAATGGTGACCAGGTTACTGTAGAACATCGTCAACTCGGCCAAAGCCGGAATGTGCGACTGTAAGCAAATAGTGGTTTTGGCCGGATCAATGCCAACTGCCAGATAATCGGCGACCACATTAAGGATGTTTGATGCGACTTTGTCCGGGGTATGCCCATTGTCAGTCAGCCCCTGCATATCCGCCACCAGAATGGTTTGATCATGCTGATGTTGCAGATCAATACGCTGTTTCAGTGAACCAACATAATGGCCGAGGTGCAGTTGGCCAGTGGCCCGGTCTCCGGTCAGAATGGTTTTTCGTTCGTTTTGCATATCAATATCTCCTGTAATTGCTGCCGCCGGAGAGTCGCTATGCCTGAGATCATTCGCTACCTTCCGGCGGCGAATGAACGTAGAAATTCAGTGCCGCTCAGAGAGAGCGCCACCAGAACATGGTTTGTGTACGAAGGGATTGGATCGGTTTCATATCTGCAAGCTAACACACATTTTCAGCGTAGGGCAAATCAAATTTGCGTTGAACATTGGAGCTGTTGGCCAAGTATAGCTGACGGAAACGCTCTGAGAAAAACCGACTATAACGAGTATTTATACCGAAATTAAAATAGTTAATTGGCAATAAAGAGACACTTTCCATAATCTGTGATGTATTTATCGATGACATGATG
>NZ_WXWP01000301.1:0-12278 GCF_009904765.1 Vibrio sp. V39_P1S14PM300 | reverse complement strand
ACTTCATACAGAATCCGTAAACGGCTGGGGTGGCCAGGGTATCCGAGTGCTCAACGAATCGTTAGGCATGATAGAGAGAGGTCATGAAGTGGTGATCGCCTGCCCGCAAGACTCCGCGCTATTTGAAAATGCTCAAAAGCGCGGAGTTCCCGCCGTCGCTCTTCCCATCCGGAGAAAATCGTTTTCCGGCCTTTTTAGCATGTATAAGTATCTTTCATCACACCACTTCGATGTTATTAATACGCACAGCTCAACGGACAGTTGGCTCGTTGCAGTGAGCTTGATATTTTGTCGAAATAAACCGAAAGTTGTTCGTACGCGACATATTTCCACTTCAGTTAAAAATAATAAATCGACACTTTGGCTCTACAATCAGGGGTGTGATTTTATTGTCACAGCCGGTGAAAGACTGAGAGAACAGTTGAATCGTGAAAACAAGATTCCTCTGGAGAAAATTCAATCCGTACCAACCGGAAGTGATGAACTGCATTTCCTTCCTACTCAGGATATTCTAAAAAGTAAGCAAGCAGTCAATTTGCCTACTGATAAGATGGTGATCGGTATTGTTGCTAAAATGCGCTCCTGGAAAGGTCATGAGACCTTGGTCGATGCACTGCAAAAACTCAAGCGGGATGATTTTCATCTTGTCATTGTCGGTGATGGCCCTAAACGCGCTGAGATTGAACCCCGCGTTCCGTCCCTTCACTATCCTGTCACCTTTACTGGTGAGTTGGACAACGTGGTACCTTATTTACAGGCAATGGACGTTTTCTGCCTTCCCTCGTACGGTTTTGAAGGGCTTCCTCAGGCAATGATGCAAGCCATGCTGTGCCAACTTCCGGTCATCGCTACCGACGTTGGCAGCGTGACGGAGTTGATTCAGCATGAGCAAAATGGCCTGATCGTTAACATTCGAGACAGCGATGATCTGGCAAAAGCCATTGAGCGTCTGTTGGATGACCGTACGCTGCGTACCCGTTTCGCAGAAAAAGCACGTCAAATCGCGCTGGAAAAATGTACGCTGACTAAAATGGTCAACGACATGGAAACCATTTTCGCCAACTAAAACGCACAAAGGTTACCTCAAGGTAACCTTTTTAGCGCTTGCCCGCACACTTAGCGTAAGTCGTCGTTAGGCATCATGATTTCGCACCAACATCCAGATAAATACCGGCGCGCCTATGGTCGTGGTTACGACACCGAGCGGCAGTTCTGCGGCATTGAGCGCGGTTCTGGCGACTAAGTCTGCAATCACCAGCAGCAATGCACCAAAGAGAGCCGAAAGTGGGATCAGATAGCGGTTCTCTGTCCCCAGGGCCAAACGCAATAAGTGCGGCACGACCAACCCCACAAAGCCGATCACGCCGCCAAGGGCCACAGCGCCACCCACCAGTACCGACACAGCAAGAATAAGCTTCCAGCGAATGGCATTCACGTCTACCCCTAACTGCTTAGCATGCAATTCACCCAACATGAGTTTGTCTAGCACGTTGCCTTGGCAACACAGCCACAGCACAAAAGGAATCAGCATTATGGTTAACGTATGTTGATACCAGGTTGCACCACCGATACTGCCCATCAGCCAGTACATCAACTGACGTAAGCTCAGGTTGTCACTGAAATAGAATGCCCAGGTGACCACCGCGCCGGACAAAATCCCCAGTGCCACCCCCACCAGCAGCAAACGGGTGGTGGTCAGTTTCATCGCTTTGGCCATCGACACAAGCAGAAGGGTAAAAACCAGAGATCCCATCACTGCCGCCAGCATGAATCCAACTGGCGTTGCTGCCCACGGCAGAAAAAACAACACCAGAACCATGGCAAGGCTGGCGCCACCGGATATTCCAAGTACGCCCGGCTCAGCCAGCACATTGCCCAGCAGCACCTGTAGCACCGCGCCGGAAACCGCCAGTGAAGCCCCGATTGCAACGGCAGCCAGCAAACGAGGCAAGCGCAGTTGCATGACTAATTGTTGGTCCAGTGCTGACCATTCGGCGAAGGGCGAGATGAACACTTCCCCCACCATCAAATAGCCAAAACTGAACAAGATCAATCCGGCAATGAAAAAAGTGGCGCTGCGCTGCCAACGCTGGCGTTTAACTCGAAGAAGCTGATTGAAATCCATCAAAGCATCGGTATTTGTGTATAAACAAAAAGAATGGCTTAACGATACCGTTAAGCCATTCAAATAGAAAGCGAATCTAAGTCGGTCTCAGGTTAATCGTAGACCAGTTGATCGTCTTCGTAACGTGTCGCGACTTCACACACCATCAGTGCTGCACGCTGACCGATTGCGACATGACGGTTCGGGAACACGATCGCCTCACCCTCATTTTTCGCCATCAGCGGCTTATCGCCATCATGACCAAACACTTCTCCGTGCTTAAATGCGGTAAAGTTTTCAACCTGATCATCGAACATAAAGTCGAAATCGTCATGCAGGCGCACCAACGTACGGCTGACACGATACATAATGGTTCGTTTAGGCAAGTGTTCCGCTTTGGCAGAGGCCACCAAATCACGTAACGCCAGATCAAAGGCCACCAATTTCTCGAGATCATTTTCCCCGATGCGAGCCACACGCCCCAGTTCCATCGTCAATGCTTGTGCGCCGAAGTTTTCAGCGCTGTACCAACTGAAGGTACTGGATGGTGCATTGGACAACAACACCGCTTCCACATGGCCGCTTTCAACGAAATCAAACAAGGCTTTGCTGCGCACCGGATGGCGGGTTTTCGGGCTCACCGCAAAAGTGTAATGCTTGGACAAACGAATGGCGCAGTGTAAGTCCAGATGCCAACGGGTTTCTGGCTCTGTTCCGGCATAGAAGTCCGACACCACCGATTTCAGATTGTCTGCAATCGTGGTCTCTTTCGACGGCTCATGCTCTTTGTCGTCAAACAAGCGGTTGAGGTTTTGCTCGATAAAACGCGTGTGATTATTGGTGGCTTCCGGGTGCGCAACAATAAACAGACAACGTTCAGTGACAGGCTGAAAACCGGTTTGAATATCTTCGATAATCTTATCGGCCAGCTCCATGGGTGCGGTTTCATCGCCATGAACACCACACGAGATAATAATGTTTTTGGTCTCAGACCCGACATGCTGAGGAATCACTTCCAGCACACCACGTTGGTGCAGTTTCAGTGTCACTCCGGAAGCTGACGTTTGCTCGCCCGGGAGCATTTCGTGTTCTAAGTCGAGGCTGTCAAAAAGAAAAGATTGGCGAAAGAGGGATTTCGTCATGCGCTACTCCTTTATTGCACAGCGGTATGTTAATGAATTGTACGGACGATTTATGTTGAAATGATCTCACTTATCGACAGAAAACCTGTCTCTGCCTGTAAATCCATTCACACTCTGCACAAAATTAAGCCGAGCATCACCGCTCGGCTCATATTCCGCATATTCTACCACTAAATCATTGCGCTAGCAGTTGTTCAAAGCGATCAATTTTTTCTTTGACGCGCGCAAAACTCTGTTGCCAGAAATCGGGCTTGGTCAGGTCCATGCCCAGGTGCTTTTGCACTACCTCTTCTGCCATCATACTGCCGGTGTCGCGGAGCAACGCAACGTAATCGGCATAAAACTGGTCGCCTTTTGCCTCGCGTTGCGCGTAAACGCCGCCACTGAAGAGATAGCCAAACAGGTACGGGTAGTTGTAAAAGCTGATTTCCGAAATACTGAAATGCAGTTTGCTGGCCCAGAAATAAGGATCCGTTTCGTCCATCGATTCCCCGTACCACACTTTCCAGGATTGGCTCATCAGTTCGCACAACTGGCTGGCGCTAAATTCTCCAGACTGACGTTGCTCGTACAGAGCTTTCTCAAACTCAAACCGCACCGGAATATTGATCGTGAGCGCATAACAGGAGGAGAGCTCTTCCCACAACATTTCCAACTGCTCTTCACGCGTTTCGGCCTGACTGAGCAAAGTATCACGGACGATATTCTCAGCAAAGATCGAGGCGGTCTCAGCCAACGTCATCGGATACCGTGTCTGGCACAGTGGCATATCCCGCATGACCCAATTGTGGAAAGCGTGCCCAAGTTCATGAGCCAGCGTCAGAAGATCGGAGCGGCTTCCTCCCCATGTCATGAAAACCAAAGGCGATCGGGTTGCGGCGAATTTGGTGCAGTACGCGCCCAAACGACGGTTGTCACTCGGTGAAGCGTCAATCCAACCATTATCAACCATCATCTGTACGAAGTCTGACATTTCCGGATGCACTTGCGCAAACGCGGTTTTGATAACCTCAATAGCTTCATCAAAAGAGTACACTTTAGGCTCAGAACCGGTCAGTGACGGCATCGCCGCCATGTGATTCCACGGTTTCATCGAGTCCAGCCCATAAACCTGAGCCATCAGTTGCCCGGCTTTCTGGCCAATACTGCGTTGCTGGTGCGCCACTGACATCATGGCATCCAGCGTTTCAGGTTCAATACAACTCTCATGTAGCGCAGGCTCAAGAAAATGCATCTCACGCTGATAAGAACGTTTCGCGTATTCCGTTAGTCTCCAGCCCGACAACGCATTGAGAATCGATGCGAAACTTTCCTGATGCGTTGCCATGGCTTTTTGAATACCACGCCACGCCGGTTCCTGCTTATCAAATTCACCACCGTAGAGTATGCTCGCTGCCTGAGAGAACCCCATGGTTTCATTCTGTCCGTCAGGCAATTCAAGCGTGACCTGTAGCGAGCCAGTCAGGTTATCGTAGAGTCTTCCCCACGCATCTCGGCCATCCACTTCCAGTGCTGAAATCAGCTGCTCTTGTTCTACTGGCAACATCACATCTGCCAACTTACGCAGGCTTTCTATGCCAAAGGCCTGACCATAAATATCACCGCTATCGTGGTCCAGCACCTGACGAATGAACTCATCGTCGGCGTAAGTCAGCGTATTTTCATACGGGCTGTAAGCTTGCGAAAGATCCGAGCTCAGTTTCGCCATTTTTCCGGTCAGAGACTTGGCCTGCGCGTTGGTGGCATCGACGGAAGCATGGCAGGTTGCAAACGTATTGATCGTGGCCAGCAGTTTCCCGGCGGCTTCGGAGGTTTGAATGGCGTTTTGTACGACGGACACAGAGTCACGCTGGTCGCTGTGTTGTTTGAGCACGGTAATGCACTGCTCGATAAGTTGAATGTCTTGCGTGATTTTGGGATCGTCCAAGCCTTGATAGGCAATCGTGAGGTTCCAACTTGGCGTTGTCATAGGTTGTCCTAATGTCATGCTTAAAGCACTTCACCAATCGTTTTTACGCTGGCAAAGCGCGAGTCCGTTACTGAAATTTGTACGTGAGAGAGCGACTGGTTGGCAATATTCAATTGTGAATACCACGCCGGGTTTTTCCAGTCCAAGTTAAGTATATGAGCCAGTATGATACGTATCGTCCCGCCGTGGCAAATAAGAAGTGTATCCCCGTGCGCCGTATCGACCAGTTTATCCCACGCCTGAGTAACGCGTTGATGAAACTCGGCTAGGCTTTCTCCATTGGGAAGCGGGCGGTCTGCCGGGTCGTACCAGAATGCTTCGAGCTCCTGCCATTTATCGTCCAGCTTTTCAAAAGCGACACCGTCGTAGTCACCGAAGTCCATTTCCTGAAACGCGGCATCAAGGTTTAGCGGTACATTATCCAGCCGTTCATGAAGTAAAGTCGCCACTTGTGCACAGCGCTGTAATGGAGAGCTCACAATGTGGGTTATCGGTAGTTCCTTTTCCACCATTCGGTCACGAATTCGGTGCTGAACGGCCAAATCGACCCCGACGTCGGTTCTGCCGTTCAGAGCCGATTGCCCGAGTGTTTTACCATGACGAAGTAAATAGAAATTCAGCACTTTCATCGTTTATCCTTTCAATCTCATTGGTAAACCCGCTGCGACAAAATCAACCCGATCAGCGATCGCGGCAATACGCTGATTCATCCAGCCAGCGTGATCGACAAACAGGCGAGACACTTGCCCCATCGGTACGACACCAAGACCGACTTCGTTCGAGACTAAACAGAGATACGCCGAAGACGCGCTTAATACGTCAACCAGAGTGTTCACTGCATCATGAATGTCGTCTGCCCTAGCCATATCGCCATGATTAAAAATCACATTGTTCAGCCACAACGTCAGGCAATCGACCAACACCACATCGTCGGCCTGAAATCGTTTCAGCAGCTCGGCCAACGCCAAGGGCGCTTCATGTTCCACCCATCCCACACCACGAGAGTGTCGATGATGTTCGATTCGCGTCTTCATCTCATCATCAAACGCAATCGCCGTCGCAACGTAATGCAATGGTCGGGACACCTCTCCCCGCTGGAACTGAGTGGAAACCTGCCTGACCCACTGCTCTGCGTGCGACGATTTGCCCGATCGCGCGCCGCCTAAAATCAGATGTACACTCATACCAATCCAGCTTCGATAAGCCAGCCATTGTGCGCAAACGCGACCAACAGCAAATAGATCCACAGCTCAGTCAATTGCTGAGCTGCGCCCAGACAATCCCCCGTAAAACCACCGATTCGTTTGATAAGCCAGGACTTAAAACTAAAACGAAGCGCCACAACAGACAAAATAAGGCTCAGCGCTACAACCGGGGAAAACCACAGGCAAGGCAATACGCCGCACAGAATCAGAAACCGCAACTCGCCTTTCGTCTGTTTGCTGGCCAGAGGCTTGGATTTACTGGTCTCACGGTCACTGACGTAATCCATATCGTAAATCAGACTGGCCGCCACCGTACGACTGAGCGTGTAAGCCAGTACCCACACCATCAGCAGTGAGGTGTGGGCAACCAACGCAGTCAACAGCGCATACTTCGCCAGTAAAGCCATGGCCAATGTTACCGCACCGTAGGTCCCGATACGACTGTCTTTCATGATCGCCAAACGGCGTTCGTGAGTCATACCGCCTCCGATACCATCTGCCATGTCGGTCAACCCGTCTTCATGAAACGCGCCTGTGAGGAGCAAACTAAACACCATGGTCAGCAGGACTGCGATATGACCCGGCAGGAACAGCGACAGCCATCCAAACACCAATGCGCAGAGTAGCCCCAGCAACGCCCCAACCAACGCGAAGTAACGGCCGGCGCGATTCATCCGCTCTTCAGAATACGGTGTGGATGACGGGATCGGTAAGCGCGAGAAAAAGCTCAGAGCCAGACAGAACAACTGATACTGCTCGTGTATACGAGAGATCATGGCACAGTCACTCCCGCGTCTTCAAAGCTGGCCATGGTGTTATAAAACTCGGCCGCTGCTTGCACTAATGGTACCGCCAACACCGCCCCGGTACCCTCACCCAGGCGAAGCTCCAAGTCCAGTAGTGGCTGAGCGTTAAGCTCTTCTAGCAAATACTTGTGGCCAGATTCGTGGGATTTGTGAGCAAAAATCATATATTCACGACACTCAGGTTCGACCAAAGACGCAACGTAGGCTGCCGCTGTGACAATAAACCCGTCGACAATCACAGGCACACGACGCTTGTACGCACCGAGAAACGCGCCCACCATCTGCACGATTTCGTATCCACCGACTTCAGACAATACATTCTTTACCGAGAGATCATCGCAGCGAGCGACCCCTTGTCCGACGACGGACAGCTTCTTATGAAACTGCGCGTCATCTATCCCGGTCCCGCGGCCAACGCAGAACTCCACGTCCCGTCCCGATAACGCAGCCAAAATTGCGGCAGCGCTACTGGTGTTACCAATCCCCATTTCGCCAAACATGACTAAATTCGAGCCTTTGTCGATCACTTTCTGAACCACGCTGGCGCCTAACTTCAACCCTTCTTCCACTTGCTGGACAGACATGGCCGACTGGTGAGCAAAATTGTGCGTACGATCGCCCAAACGTTGCGATACCAATGCTTCAGATGAGCGGTCAACCGGGATCAGAATACCGCAGTCAATAACTTTCATCGCTACCTGGTTCACGCGGCAGAAGCAGTTAATCGCCGCGCCACCCGCGAGAAAGTTCTCTACCATCTGCGATGTGACTGCGCTGGGCGCGATACTGACGCCCTCGTCCGCCACACCATGATCACCGGCAAACACAAGTACAATAGGGTTATGGACCTGAATCTCGGTGACTGCATTTGCTTTACCCTGACTCTGAATCAACGCCAGTTGGTGAGCCAGTCGCTCGAGCGCACCTAACGCCCCTGGTGGTTTCGTTTTTTGGTCGATACGATGTTGAATAAATGCAGAATAGGAACGATCAAGCATGGGTTAAGTCACTGAGATAAAAAGAGTAGCAGCCAATATAAACGTTTAATTACTCAGTTACCACTCGGTAAATAGTAGAAATATCACTCGAATCAAATCCCATAATTAGATTTGCGTCAAACTCCACAGGATGGCCCCCGCTTCGCTATTCTGGCCGTTTAATCGAAAAAGTTCGCTCTAGGGTCGCATACTCACTGCCACCCAACCTGGACAATGGGTTAACCTTTAGCGCATCGACTTTGAGACGGTCAGTGCGCTCATCAATCACCTCCTGACGTATGTATATTTGCTCAATCTGAGCAAATATCAGGCTCTGCGGCGTATCCCCGATTTCTTTGACTTCATACAAAGCGCATCCAAATGCAACCGGGCAAGACGCCACCCGGGGTAATTCAAACCCCTCGAATTC
Organism: Vibrio sp. V39_P1S14PM300; assembly: GCF_009904765.1. Lineage (NCBI taxonomy): Bacteria > Pseudomonadati > Pseudomonadota > Gammaproteobacteria > Vibrionales > Vibrionaceae > Vibrio > Vibrio sp. V39_P1S14PM300. The sequence continues at coordinate 3,645 of NZ_WXWP01000301.1, read as the reverse complement.
AGTCAGATCCACCCCGGTGAGCGCTATTTCAGACTCGCCATGCGCCAGCGGTGCGGATGACGCCGTCACTTGTTGAGCCAAGTCGACATCGGCAATGTGGATGACCAGTTTTCCTGTTTCCAGTGCATTGCGTGTGGTGTCTTTCACAACACCCGTGGACTTCTTTCCGACCGAAATCATCAGCAAGGGAGGCTGACTGGATATCGCGGTGAAGTACGAAAACGGCGCCAAGTTTAACGACTGCTGCCCGGAGTCTGTCAGCACCCATGCAATCGGTCGTGGGATCACCGTTTGGGTCATCAGATGGTAGATTTGTGTTGGAGCAAGTGTGGTTACATCGATATTCATATCACATCCTGAGAGGTTTACATCTGCATGTGGCCTTTCCTGACACTCAGGACTAGCAGTGTATTTTGAAGCATGTTGCAAACTTAGATTGCATTGACGAATCATTGTCCTATCAACTATTAGTAAAGATACTCAAAGAACTCCAGATTTTTCAGATACAGGTTCTGGTTTGGGAAAACCTCAACCCATCTAAATACTCAACCGTCATAACCGTGGCACCATAAATGCTCTAGGAATCACCCAACACTCGGTGGTATTGCATTCAGAATCGAGGAGGTTTGTATGTTTGCCAATCAACGCCCTCAAAAGACCAAACCGGCGAATCAACACAGCAATAAAAAGAAACAAAAGACCGTCCCACTATCCATTACCTAATTCACAAACGATGCAAAAAAGGCCTCAATAATGAGGCCTTTTGCGTTGAGTCATAGCGTATTGTTCACTTCACGTATACCATATTTGCATCAGTACTGATGAGATGAGCGTTATGGCGATAAATGGAGACAATCAGGTTGCAATCATTGCCGGTGGCACGGGTTTAGTCGGGGGAGAACTGACTAAACTGTTGCTCGACCATGCACCGATCGCGAAGCTTTACGCGCTCAGCCGTAAACCCTTGCCGTATTATCACAACAAGCTGGAACTTATTCAGGATCCTTATCTGAGAATCACCGAATGGGAAGCCGATAAGGCTTCTCCAACTCTGGGCTTTATCTGCCTAGGCAGTACTCGCAAACAAGCCGGTTCAAAGAAAGCGCTCGCCTCTGTCGATTTCGAGTTAGTGCGCGAAGTGGCGAAGTCGATGAAAACACTGGGAGTCAAACGACTTGCCGTGATATCCAGTTACGGGGCCAATGCCCGCTCTCCCTCCCACTACCTAAAATGCAAAGGCCGAATGGAAGCGGTCCTCTCAGAAATGGGCTTCGATCAACTGGTGATCGCCCGCCCCGGCCCTTTACGCGGACTGCGCGATCAACCAAGAACCGACGAAACAGTTGTTCAGACCGTTTTGTCTGCCCTCAAACCCGTAATGAGAGGACGTTTGGCTAACTTTGTTCCCATCGACGCAGAGAAAGTGGCCAAAGCGATGCTGTACGCCATCTACGAGCCTATGGGGCGAGGTATCACGATTCTAGATTCTAATGCCATACGACATTTGCTCAATAAATACCAATAAGTGGCCTTATTTACAGGGTTTATGACTAAAATCCACCCAATTGTTAGCATTGATAACTATCCGTTCTAACTCATAGGGATTTGGTCTTTTTCTCTTTATAAGCAAATCGTTATCTTTACCCTCAATTTCGTGTCAATTCACTTCCAACACATCCATCAAATTAAGGGTTCTTTATGTCAGTTGCGGTTATCGCTTCATTGGCAGTATTTGTCGGTATCCTTTTCTTCCTGTTTGGTCAACAACAGAAAGAACACACTACACTTTCCCGACTAGTGCTGCTGGGTCTTATTTTCGGTAGTTTATTTGGTCTGGCGCTGCAGTTGCTTTTTGGCGAAGGCAGTGTGGTCATCGCACAAACATTGCAATGGGTGGGCATTGTAGGCAGCGGTTACGTCGGCCTATTGAAAATGATCATCATGCCACTGGTACTGGTGTCTATGATTGCGGCCGTGGTTAAGCTGGAAAAAGGCGGTTCGCTGGGTAAGATTTCTGCTCTGACGATTTCCGTACTGCTGATCACAACCGCGATTTCCGCCTTGATCGGTATCGCGATCACGCACACATTCGGGTTAACGGCGGAAGGTCTTACCGAAGGTGCACGTGAAACAGCCCGTATTGCGGTACTGGAAAGCCGAGCCGACAGCGTTAGTGATCTGACGATTCCTCAGATGCTGCTGAGCTTTATTCCAACCAACCCGTTTGCGGACTTAACCGGCGCACGCTCAACCTCAATCATTGCAGTGGTGATTTTCGGCGTACTCACTGGTATTGCTGCACGCAAAGTGATGGGCGAAAAACAAGAACTGGAAACCCCGATTCGCACGTTCATTGAAGCCATTCAGTCTATCGTGATGCGTCTGGTTAAAATGATCATCGCGCTTACCCCTTACGGTATCGCCGCATTAATGGCGAAAGTGGTCGCAACGTCCAGCGCAGCAGATATCCTCAACCTGATTGGTTTTATTGTGGCGTCTTACGTCGCTATTGCTCTAATGTTCGTCGTGCATGGCGTGCTGGTTGCCTTTTTTGGCGTGAACCCGAAAGAGTACTTCCAGAAAATCTGGCCTGTTCTGACGTTCGCATTTACGTCTCGCAGCTCTGCCGCGACCATTCCGTTGAACGTGGAAGCTCAGATCACCAAACTGAATGTACCACCGGCTATTGCTAACCTGTCAGCGTCATTTGGTGCCACCATAGGTCAAAACGGTTGTGCCGGTATTTATCCTGCTATGCTGGCGGTAATGGTGGCACCGAGCGTCGGCATCAATCCAATGGACATCAATTTCATTCTGTCATTGGTGGCTATCATCACCATCAGCTCATTCGGTATTGCTGGTGTGGGCGGCGGCGCCACCTTTGCGGCGCTGATTGTTCTGCCTGCGATGGGCCTGCCTGTTACGATTGCAGCATTGCTGATCTCCATCGAACCTTTGATTGATATGGCGCGTACCGCGCTCAACGTATCAGGCTCCATGACGGCCGGTACTATCACCAGTCGATTGTTAGGTAATAAACAGACTGAACCGAATCAGGCTCAGGAAGCCTGAACACCGTCTTAAAAAAAGCCGATGCGAACGCATCGGTTTTTTTATTGGTCAGCGGGATGATTCACACCATCGTTGACCACAACCTCGCCAAGTTGATAAGGATTCACCCCTTCCAGACAGCCGATGTTGTAGCCGTATTCACTGGGATCTGAGCGGCGCTGATGATGCGTATAAATCCCACATACACTGCAAAAGAAGTGCTGCGCCGTATGCGTATTGAACTGATAGCGTGTCAGGCTCTCCTCGCCTTTCACCAATTGAAGATTGGCCAGTTTCACCGATCCTACGATCGCGCCTTTACGGAGACAGATAGAGCAATCGCACCGACGAGGTTTCTCGATTCCGTTTGGCAACGTCAATGCCAGCTCCACCGCCCCGCAATGACAACTCAACTTATGTACCGGTTGAATGACTGTCGCGCCAACTTGCTTGATCATATATCGTCCTTGATTATGTTGAGAAAAATCAGATTATACAAATCCTGATGTGCTAGCGATTCTCAGCTTCTGATTGTCAGATCTAAGGCACAAAAAAGGCTCTGATATCCATCAGAGCCGGCACTGGGGAAAGCAC
>NZ_WXWP01000405.1:7364-12343 GCF_009904765.1 Vibrio sp. V39_P1S14PM300 | reverse complement strand
CTCCAAATAGAACAGAAGAAATGACGATTACCGCCGCTTTTCAACCGCTGTAACCGTCATCGGATAAATTAAGATATTGCTGCTTTGACAGCGGCCTGAGCGTGAATGGCTGTGGTATCGTACAAAGGCACTTCACTGTCCGCTGACTGAATCAACAGCGCAATCTCCGTACAACCCAGAATGACGGCCTGAGCGCCTTGTTCATGGAGGTCCGCGACGATGGTAAGAAATTCGTCTTTCGAGCGAGGATTAAACTGCCCTAGGCATAACTCATGGTAAATCACCTCATGCACCAGCTTACGCTGAACCCCGTTAGGAATGATGACCTCAATACCATGACGCTCACTTAAGTGCTCTTTATAAAAGCCCTGTTCCATAGTAAATGCCGTCCCCAGCAAGCCGACTTTTTCAACACCATCTCGCTTGAGGGCCTCAGCCGTCGCATCAGCAATGTGCAACAAAGGAATCGTAATACGCTGCTGAATGTCATCGGCCACTTTGTGCATTGTATTGGTGCAAATCAGCAAAAAATCGGCTCCCGCACGTTCGACAGATTGAGCGGCGTCGATAAGGATCTCGGCGGTCTTCTGCCATTCACCCTGATGTTGTAAAGCTTCTATTTCAGCAAAGTCGACACTGTTTAGGATGAGTTTGGCGGAATGTAACCCGCCTAACGTTTGCTTTGTCGCGTGGTTGATCGCTGAGTAATAACTGGCGGTGGATTCCCAGCTCATGCCACCCAATAATCCGATTGTTTTCATTGAACCTCCCTATGTTCTGTAACCACTAGAACAGATAATTCTAAATGCAGCAAGCCAATGTCTTTCTACCTTACTTAAAGGCATAAAAAAACCCGGAGGTCCCGGGCTTTTAATGGTTACGTTACGCTTTTTGAGGCTCTGTTTGTTCTTCAGTTTCCACTATCGGCAAGACCTGCTTAACATACTGCCCCGGCGCATCGCCTAGCACTGGATAGTTTTCTGCCCCTTGGGCGGCAGGCTCGACCAAAGTATCTTCGCTGAACTGCAACAGCCACTGATTCCAGTGGGTCCACCAAGATCCCTCTTTGTGCGTCGCACTAGCAAACCAGTCTTCCGCACTCTCTTCCAGAGTATCGTTGATCCAAAAGCCATATTTGTTGCGAGACGGATGATTAACAATCCCGGCAATGTGACCAGATTCACCGAGTACAAAGGTTTTATTCCCGCCCACATTTAACGCGCCTCGATAGGTTCCCTGCCAAAGCGCAATATGGTCTTCCTTGGTTGAAATAAAGTAGCTGGGGATCTTAATTTTATTCAGATCAATCCACACGCCACCAACTTTCACCCCTTTATCCTGAATCAGTTTGTTCTCCAGGTAAAGTTCGCGCAGGAGGAAGTTGTGAGTCGGTGCCGCTACGTTGGTGCTGTCACTGTTCCAGTACAACAGATCAAAATCAACTGGGCTTTTCCCTTTCAGATAATTGTCAACGTAGTAGTTCCAGTACAAGCTGTTCTCACGTAACAAACTGAACGTCACACTCAAAGAGCGCCCGTCCATATACCCTTTAAGGTTGTTCTGCACCTCAATGGCACTGACGATGGTGTCATTGATGTATGCTCCGACTTCACCTGGTTGTGAGAAATCAAGCAAGGTGGTAAAAAACGTGGCAGATTTAATTCTTTTCTTCATGCGCTTAGCGGCGTAGTAAGCAATTGTCGAGGCAAGTACCGTACCGCCGATACAGTAACCGACAGCATTCATCTGTTCCTGACCAGTGATCTCTTCAATCGCAGTTACCGCTTTCAACACACCTTCAGTGACATAGTCGCCGAATTCTACATGCGCTTGTGCTTTACCCGGATTACGCCAGGACATCATGAATACGCTGTGTCCTTGTTCCAGCAACCAACGTACCATTGAGTTCTTTTCGCGCAGATCAAGAATGTAATACTTATTGATAAACGGAGGCACAATCAACAGCGGTGTGGAGTGCACCTGTTCAGTCAGCGGACGGTATTGAATCAGCTCAAACAATTCATTTTGATAGACGACGTCCCCTGCGGTCGTCGCGACATCATGACCGACTCTGAACGCATTATTGTTCGTCATGCGAATTTTAAGAATGTCCGCCGACGACTCTACGTCCTCTTTCAGTTGCTCAAGGCCAGCCAACAAGTTTTCACCGTTTTTCTCCAGAGTCAGCTTCAATAGCTCTGGGTTGGTGGCGATAAAATTACTTGGTGATAGCGCGTTGATTGCCTGACGAGAGAAAAACACAATCCGCTCTTTGGTTTTTTCATCTAAGCCCTCAATACTGTTTATCGTATCCAGATACGTTTTGCTGAACAGCAGATAAGATTGCTTGATGAAATTATAGAAGGCTTCGCTTTGCCAACTTTCATCCACAAAACGTTTATCACCAGTCTCTGGCTCAATGACATCACCGGATTGCGCCGCTAACGCAACGTTTTGCCAAATCTGTAGTTGTTGCTGCCACCAGTCTGCCTGTAACTTCAGCATCACAGCAGGTTGGTTGGCGGCTTGCTCAAAAAACTTCAGGGAGTCTTCAAAGTTGACTTCCTGCATGGCTTTATTGAGAGGAGAATTTACGGCTGCCTTGGTGAGCTCAAGATCTTGCCACCATTGTTGATTGGTTTCCTGGAGCTTCATAAGGTAGTCCGAAAAGAAGTGTTGAAACATGTTGCTACTCCTGTATTCGGAAAAAAGCCGCTCACGGGGAGCGGCAAAGGCAGTGGTTTAAGCCGGGGTTACTGACTTAAGATTTTCCGAGGTAAGCTTTTCAACGTCTTCTTTGAATTCTTTCGCGATAGATTGCAGCTTGTTGCTGTCGTCCATCATTTGCTGAGACAGTTTCGTCAGAACTGATAGTTGCTGACTGTTAAATGCCGCCAGAGAAGTGACATCTTTGATTTCACTCGCCGCTTTCATTTGAGTCAGACCCATTTCACTGTAGGTACGAATAGCATTCAACTGAAGCTCAGTCAGCACTTCAACGTTCTTTGTAACCAGCTTGTTGAACTTGAAGTAAGGTTCCATGTTTTTCTCTGTTTGATCAGTGAAAGTCTTAAAAAAATCCGTGTACATGATTTTGCTCCTAATGGTTTGATAACTGATGTAATTAAACTGATTTAACAATAACTGCCGTACCCATACCGCCGCCCACACACAGTGAGGCAACGCCATAGTGACCTTTGCGTCGCATAAGCTCATGCACGAGTGTCACCAGAATTCGGTTTCCGGATGCGCCCAGTGGATGACCGAGTGCGATAGCACCGCCATTCACATTCGCTTTGCTGAGTATCGAATCTGTCGACACATCATGCTTTTCTGCTAAACGCTGAACCACACCTAGTGCCTGTGCTGCAAAAGCTTCGTTGAGCTCATACAAATCCATGTCGTGAGTCGTCAGGTTGGCTTTTTCCAGTGCGTGAGACACCGCCTCTACCGGACCTAACCCCATTACTTTGGGATCCAACCCGGTTTGAGCGTAACTGGTAATCTCGACAAGCGGCTGTAAACCTAACGCGTCGACAGCCGACTCAGACGCCAGGATGAGAGCGCTGGCGCCGTCATTCAAGCCAGACGCATTACCTGCTGTCACTGTGCCTTCTTTATCAAACGCAGGACGCAGACGTTGCAAGCCCGCCAATGTGGCATCGGATTTCGGGTATTCGTCCGTATCAAATTGCAACGAGTCACGCTTGACCTTGATCTCTACCGGTACAATTTCATCTTTAAACTTACCCGCTTCAATCGCCGTCACTGCTTTCTGCTGGCTATTCAAGGCGTACTCATCTTGCGCTTCACGGGAAATCCCTACTTCGCGAGCAATATTTTCCGCTGTCACGCCCATATGGTATTGGTTAAACACATCAGTCAGGCCATCGTTGATCAAAAGATCCACCAGATTCATGTTGCCCATTTTATGACCATCTCGAATGCTGGAAGGGACGATGAAGGGGATCTGCGACATCACTTCAACACCGGCCGCGACTACCACGTTTGCGTCACCACTACGAATATGAGAAACGGCGTCCATAACAGTTTTCATACCGCTGCCGCACACCATATTGAGGCTATATGCAGGCGTTGTTTCCGGAATTCCGGCCAGAATCGCCGCTTGACGTCCAACCCCCATGCCCTGACCTGCACCGACCACATTACCGACAAGCACTTCATCGACGGCCTCGGGATTCACTGCGGAAGATTCCAGCGCCCCCTTAATCGCAGCCGCGGCCAGAGGACCTGCCTGAACATTCTTAAGGCTGCCGCCGAACGACCCGATAGCGGTGCGCTTAGCCGCTACAATAAAAACTTTTTCCATGTTCCGAACCTCTTAATGCATGTATAAGCCGCCGTTAATCGACAGCGTTTCACCAGTAATATAGGCACCTGCATCACTTGCGAGGTAAGACACCGCTTGAGCCACCTCTTCCGGCTTAGCTAGGCGTTTCATTGGAATCTGATTGGTAATCGACTCCAGGACTTCAGGTTTCATCTGCGCCACCATAGGCGTAGCCGTGTATCCTGGCGCGACAACATTCACTGTCACGCCCGAGCGTGCGCCTTCCGCAGCCAGCGCTTTGGAGAAACCGATCATTCCGGCTTTGGCCGCCGAGTAATTCGTCTGGCCGAACTGGCCTTTCAAACCGTTAACTGAAGAAATATTGATGATTCGCCCATTGCCTTTTTCGCACATTGCGGCAAACAAAGGTTGAGTGACGTTGAATAAACTATTGAGATTGGTCTCAATGACCTCTTTCCACGCCTGAGGCGTCATTTTTTTGAAGACACCGTCACGTGTGATACCTGCATTATTGACCACCACGTCGATGGTGCCCTCTTCGACCAGCAGTTCGCCAAGTCGCACCGCACACTCTTCCGTATTGGTGACATCCAGCTCAAACAGTCTGACTTGCTCTTCATTGAACTGTTTCTCATTGAACCATTCCAATTGACAGCGCCGGAAATGC
>NZ_WXWP01000405.1:2161-7350 GCF_009904765.1 Vibrio sp. V39_P1S14PM300 | reverse complement strand
ACTCAACACCTTTCGGTCCCTGAGCAATTGAATGAACTGCTCCTCAGTCTTTATAGGGGACGTTCTTAGCGCTTCTGGATAGTTCTGGTCCTTTTCATATTGATCAATGCGGCTCAGAACCTTAAAGAGCTCACGATCTCGCCATTCTAATTCTTCTGCCGCCCGCACCGGCTTGTGGCGCTCTGGGTCATAGGCCCACCCGTCAACGTCATTCATCCACGAATCATAAGGCTGATAGGCAAGAAGCGTGTGGGTATCTGGCACATCCCCGATAGTTTCAATTAAATAGTCGTAGAGCTCAGGGTTATCTCTGTCCTTCGCATAAGCATACTGACCTCGATGATCCGGGACTTCCTGCCAAGTGCCTTTCACTAACTTTATTGCGAACCCTTCTTTAGGCTCTGGTGGTGCTTCAAAAACATGATGGTCAGGCAGTTCAAAGTTGTAGTCTGAGACCAAAAACGCCATCCCCCACTCATTGTAGTAGGACTGGCCAATAAGGATCTCATAGACTGTCCACTCATCCTCTTTGTATAAGACGGTTTGAGTGTCAGGATCGTACTCAGGTGGGTGTTTTTGTATCGCCCACTCTGGATAATCACCATCTGGCTGGCCTATGACGTAACGACGTCCGTGTTCATCCCAAAACGCTTTCCATGTCATGTCTTCGATTTCATTGGACCAAACGTCTTTATCACGATCGTAGTGGGCAATCATCCCGGCGCTTGATGGAGTATAAACAGTCTGAGTAAAATCCGAACCTAAAGCGGTACCTTTAGAAACGTGCTCTACGGTATTTTCAATCCACCACCCATCTGGAGTGATACGTGACACGTTGACGGGTTGAGAGTGTTCGAAGAATTTAGTCATTATGCCAGCCTTACTATCCAGTTTACTTTACGGTGGTTAATGGTGTTTCTCGACGCACCAAACAGTGCAATGAATAAACTGTGAGCATGAGCGCCAATGGAAGTTGAGTGGTAGTGGTTACCTGCGGATGCCGTTGTGTTTGTATAGCTTCCTGATGGATTGCTAAAGCCCGCATTATAACTCCCTCCATAGAGCGCGCCAGACATGGTCCTCACTGTATATGGGTGCGCGTGGCTACCCGTCGTGTTCGAATTTTTGGTCCCCAAATTTGTAGAGCCGACACTCGAACCGGGGTGTCCATGCGCTTTGACTTGGCCTTCTTCCCAAGCTCCGACCGTTTCCCCGTCTTCTTTCCCGATGACGCCACAGCCGCGCATATCGGGAATAATGCCGTTCGGCCAAATGGATGCAAGTTGAACATAGGTCTTCACATCAAAGGCCTGACCCTTCATGATACCAAAGCCATCAGGGGCTTCATTCGTAAACCAAGGAATGGCCGCACCGACAGGGAATATTTTTGCGGCCAACTTTAACCAGAGGTTAGTGACCAGCTTGTCGATGACATTCGGTACTCCCAGTGAATGCATCAACTTTTTAACGGTCAGTATTTTTTCATCGTCTGTCCCGGTTGTGACGTCTTCCACCGTCGCAATCTTCGCGATACCACGCTCTCGCTCTGTGGCTTGAGGGTAAATGGGGGTCACTTCAAGCGTCACAGCAGAGGCGTTGTATAAATCGACGGAGCATTCGATTTCCAATTGAATGTAATCTTGACCAATATCAGGCACCAAGCTGGGGACATATGAGCTGTAGATGATCATATCACCTTCATCATCGTATAGCCCAAACTCCCAAACGGACTCCCCGGCAAACCGGGTGCTATCGACATACACTAAGGCATGGATCCACCGGTCTGTGGTATTGCCTTCATTAATGTCTTGACGCCCAAACTCGTTAACGAGTTGAGTGAAGGCGGTGTTAGGTTCAACATATTCAAAGTTTGAATCGCCCAATGCGATTTCTCGGATAATCACTTTCTCACCGGCTTGGTAGGCTGCGTCTAACTTAGCCAAACCGACGTCAGTGACCACTGCGCTTTTTAAAGGTTCGTTCGCCATAATCAATCCATAAGAGTCACGGTGATGCGTTTTCGGCTGCGGGTATGGATGCCGGCATAGATGCCGCCACGACTTAAAGGATTCCGGACGATCATGTTCCAGTGCTGGGAGCCTTGTTTGTTGCTCTCCACTAACGTCACCACGTTCTCATAATCCTTTTGAGTCAAGCCGCCTTGTTCCTGGGTGGCTTCCACAAGAAAAGTGCCTTTCTCGCCAGGCGGATTCATTTGATGCCAAACGGTGAGTTTGGGGTCAAAGCCAGTCAGGTCCAATGCGCGCTCCACCGCCCAAATGGTGCCCTTGTACTTGTACAGTGTCAGGCCATTTTTTACGACGGCACGTTTGCGCTCAAGCGGCCAGGCATCGTTCCAGGTGTCAACTCGAAACCACCAGGCAAGCCAGGGCAGATACGACTCATGCACATGATCGATATCCAGTACCTGCAACCCTTGAATCGCTGAGCGCACCTCGTTCATTTCTTCGGAGGTCAGACGGCTTAGTGTTCTCAGCCGGATGTCTTGCTTTAAGATTTTGGGCAGCATCATTACGTCTCGTTTATCCAGTGATGACAGAATACCGAGTCTCAACATCCTCATTTCCGTTCGGCAGATGGCTGGGTGATATAAAGACACAATGCGGGCTCTACCTCACTCACATCGAGATACATCATGAGCACTGAACATCAACCGAACAACACCATTGAAACCGTATCGAAACCGGACGCTCAGGTTTTCGCCCTGGAAGACATTGCGCGTGCAATGATGGAATTTGACCTCTGCATTTTGAATACTCCCATCCAGTTTGGCGGGATGGTGCTCAACTGTGCGAAGCGGGTGCGTAAAGCACTGGTGAAAGACCGCATTGAGGCGGTGCGATTCACAAAAGAGCAATATGGCTTTGAGTCCAACGATGCCATCACGGCCCACATTGCCTCCAGCATTCTCGTATTCGGTGAACGTGTGGAAGAAGCGCGGGATGAGCATGGAAAGCTGACGAAATTAGGAATGAAAGGCGAAGTGGTGGTGCCGGTCGACATGCTGATTAACTTGCCTTATGAGGAGCACATCAACCTGGCGCATTTGATGGGAAAGAGCTGAATCTCGCCCGAATCAAATCAACGGTATTCGACCAATCTTTTCGTCTGCTTACCCATCGAAAAATCGGCATTGTGACGGCTTCAGAATTGCTCCGGGCCGATTGGGCACAGTTCGCGTATCTTATTGAGATGTTTAATCATGAAAAGTAGCAACAGCAATTACGCATTAGAACTGATTGTGGGTATTCAGGATGCGTTTACCCAGCAGTCTAAAAAGATTGAGAAAGAATCCAGTAAGCTGGAGCGAGAGTTTAAGCAGCTACAGAAAACCACGGCGGACATCGATGCGTTTAAAAAAGCGGAAAAAGCGCTGAAGACGCTGAATCAGCAGGAAACTCAAAACAAAAAAGCCATTACAGTACAAGAGCGCGAGCTGGTGCGGCTTGGGCGAACACTGAAAAACACCGGCATCGATATCAACAACATTGCTCAGGAGGAGAAGCGCCTTCAGACAGAAATCCAAAAAACCAACCGAGGTCTGAAGCAGCAAGGAAGTGCGCTTAAGCAAATTGAGAAAATCGGTACGATGGCGGGCGGCGCTGTCGCATCGGCAGGGTTGGCCTGGGCAGGAAACGACAAGGCCCGCAACGAGCGGTTACTGGCGGCCCGCAGCAGCTATTCTCTGGATGACGTGCAGTCAGCAGAGCAGCGGCAATTTCGTTCCGACTTGATCCGACGGTATGGCGCCGACCAGGAGAGCATCTTCTCCGCCCAGGCGTTAGCCAAGCAACAGAACNTAGGTGAAGACGACACGCAAGCCCTGACAAAAGCGGCCATTCAACTGCAGAAGATATTCCCTGACTATTCCTCACCAGAAACCGTTCGTGCCCTGGCGAACATTTCCAAGGGCTTTGGTATCAGCATTGAGGAAGCCGCCAATAAGGTGTACGCCACCAGCTCAATGGTCGGCGATGCGAATGGCGACCTACTCGATACGTTCGCCGAATACTCCCCTCTGCTCGGCGATAAAATCTCCTTCGACCAATTCGCCGCCTCCATCGTTCGTGCCCGTCAGGCGGGTGTGTGGAATACCGACAAAGTTGGGGATGCTTTCAAGGAATCTTTCATGGCACGTTTCAGCGATAAAGGGGAATTTGCCAAACTGGTCGGCGAAGACGATAAAGCGGGCTCCATTGATGCGATAAGCGACATCGACCTGCGCAATCGCATTAAAGAGGCCGCCTACCGGGTGCGCAATGATGTGGCCACAGGTGAGGCGCCCGGGAATCACTACGCCGCTCTGCTGGCTTTAGTGAACAGCGCCAGTCAAACCGATGCGGCTGCGGTGAAACCGATCCTTGAGGCGATGGGCGGCACCATTTTGTCTGAGGATATTGGCACTCAAGGCCTGAATGCCATGCAACAAGGTCTGCAAGAAGGCGCTCAGGTCTTCGAAGGCACACAATCTTTGGATGAAGCAAGCAAGGGCATCGCCACGTCAATGGATAAAGCGATGAACGCCTTGGGCTCCATGGCCGATACGGTGTCTAACAGTGCAGCCAATCTCATTGATAAGTTTGATGGCTTAGGGGACGCGATATCCAGTGTGACGGGGTCAGCAACGGGGGCCATGAATGAGCACTCAGCATTAGGCTATGCCGGACTGGCGGGGTCTGTGGGTTTGACCGGCTTCGGAGGATTGATGGCCACCCGCATGGGTAAGAAGGCGTTAGGAAAAGTGTTTGGTGTCGCTACAGGGGCAGAGAAAGGCTTCAAGCCCAGTCGTCTATTCAGTGGCCTGTTTTCCTCTAAGGCAGCCGAGCCTGTTGCCAACATAGCAAAAGGGACCAGCCTGTGGTCAAGAGCTGGCACAACGCTCTCGGGGGCCGGCAAAGGGTTGATGAAGAAGTTGCCGTTTCTCGGGACCGCATTAAGTGCGTTGTCTATCGGTGACAGTGCGTTGAAAGGTGATACCGAACAAGTCTGGAAAGACGTCGGTGCGACCGCAGGCTCTTGGCTGGGCGGTTTAGGGGGCGGCGCATTGGGCGCGCTGTTTGGGGGTGTCGGTGCAGCACCCGGAGCGGTGGCAGGCTCCGTGGGTGGCTCAGTGGCGGGGGAAACCTTGGCCTCCTGGCTCTATGATGTATTGGGTGGCGATAAAGAGC
>NZ_WXWP01000405.1:0-1991 GCF_009904765.1 Vibrio sp. V39_P1S14PM300 | reverse complement strand
CCGCCATCGAAGTCAACTTTACGCCGACGATACAGTTAAGCACCTCTCATACTGACCCTGAGCCGATAGCGCAAACGCTGGTGATGGCATTAAGGGACATGACACCGCAACTCAAGCAGGCACTGCATGATGCCATGGACGATTTGTGGCGTGATATGGGGCATGTTGACCTGGATTAAAAATAGAATATACTGTTTATATATACAGTAATATTTTAAAGGAGTTCTGTATGCGCGTGAATATGATGATTAAAGAGTCTGACTTACCTGACGGTAAGTTCTCGTTGATTGAACCGGAAGTCCAGCGTCGCTTGGCCAAGGTCTACCCGAACGTGCAAGTCCGGGTACGCAAGGGAGAGAACAACCAACTGGATATTCAGGAAAAAGACAAAACCCGACGGGAAAAGCTTCAGCAGCTCCTGGAAGACATCTTTGATGAAGCCGATGAGTGGCTGTATAACTGAAATAAGAAAGGCGCCAATGCGCGCCTTTCTTTTTTGTTACGGTCTAACCATTAAGTTTTCAATAGACGATCGCGTTTGTTCAAACGTTTCCTCCTCCATCTCAACACCGATAAAACGGCGATTCAAATTCAGGCTGGCTTTCCCCGTTGCACCGCTGCCCATAAACGCATCCAACACCACGTCATTCTCTCGGCTGCTAGCAGTCACAATATGCTCTAACAGCGACTGCGGTTTTTCACATGGATGTTTCCCCGGATAATACTGAACAGGGGGAAAGTGCCAGACGTCGGTATACGGAACCTCACTAGTGACGGCAAAAGGCCGACGCAAATGCTGGTATTGAGCTTTCAAATCATCGTATTCACGAACCAGCGCCTGGTATTCAGATTGAAGACCGTCGTATTCTTTTGTCAAGTCGCTGTGTGTCCGGGACAATTTTCCCTGCTTTTGAGCAAATAGAGCCTGAAGTTGTTGATATTGTTTTTGGTTGGGCAGTTTCCATTGGCTTTCGCCGAACCAATGTGAACACATCTGGGAGTCCGTGGCCGCATTGATTTCCTTAGCCGTGACGCCAAGTCGCTTTCGGGCGTTGATGAAATAGTCCATCAGAGGCCTGAAGACTTGCTTTTTGAGCTGCTGACACTGCGATGCGTATCCGGAGCAGCCTTTGGCGTAACCTTCGGCCTTATAGTGGCCCGCAAACAAGATGCGCTCGGTGGCCGGAAAGAACATGCGCAAATCCGGCTTATGCATGCGTTTCCAAGGGCCGGACGGTTTGGCCCAGATGATGTGGTTCAAGACGTCGAAACGCTGCCGGAGTAGAATTTCAGTGTCACTGGCCAGCTTTGAGCCACAAAACAGGTACAGACTACCGGAGGGCTTCAGAACGCGCCAAAACTCCATCAGCACTTCATCAAGCCAGGCCAGAAAGGTGTCGACATCAGGCCATTGGTTATCCCAGGCATTTTTCTTGACCTGAAAATAAGGTGGGTCAGTGAGGATGAGGTCGACCGTGTTGTCGCTCAGGTTTTTTAGGTACGCCAAACAATCAGCATGAATCAGCGTGGCACGGCCATCGCAAAGGGTGTGTTGCTGCATTCTTATCTCCTGTCATACAAGAGCCTTGAATACGCCATGTGGAAAAGCCACCAGCCATGCAGGCACATGACTGGTGGCGTTTTGCTGCTTCCTCTCCGGGGGCCGGGTCTCAGGTACTCAAGGCATCAAAACACGAAACAACCCTATCATGGTTTACTGTGTATTTGTACAGTTAGCTATCTCGTATGAGCTGGCTAAGGTCGGGGTAAGGCAACTGGGCCAATTGCTCAATGACAAATGCAACATGATGGATGGAATAATCAGGCAATGCTTCAGCAATAATATAAGGATCCGGCACACCCTGTCGGGCATGTTCCACAATAAGAAGGACCAGTTGTTGGGCATCGGTTTTGACAGGTAACATACGGCTATTCCCACTCTCATTTTAAGGCGACACGACACTATTATGGTGTGCGGGGAATAGCCAGTG